>DATFDC010000612.1:0-11444 GCA_035252415.1 Solirubrobacteraceae bacterium | reverse complement strand
GCGAGTGGCTCGCCCTCCGCGAGCCCGCGGACGCGGCGGCCCGGGCGTCCGATCTCGTCGAGCGGGTTGAGCCTCCGTCGGGCGGTCGGTGGGTGATCCACGACCTCGGCGGTGGTACCGGCTCGATGGGACGCTGGCTCGCGCCACGGCTTGCGGGGCGCCAGCACTGGGTGGTGCACGACCGGGACGCGGATCTCCTGGAGATCGTCGGTGATGTCCCGTTTGGGCCCGCCGCGGACGGGGCCGCGGTCACGGTCGAGCCGAGACGGTCCGACCTCACCCGGCTGGGTGTCGATGATCTCGCGGGCGCCAGCCTGATCACTGCATCGGCGCTGCTGGACATGCTGACCGCGGACGAGTTGGCCAGGTTGGTTGCCGTGAGCGCCGGCGCCGGATGCCCCGTGCTTCTGACCCTGTCCGTCGTCGGCCGCGTCTCGCTGGTCCCGGACGATCCGTTGGACGTTCCCGTGGCCGCCGCGTTCAACGACCACCAGCGCCGCGCGACCGAGCGCGGTCGCCTGCTCGGGCCGGATGCTGTGGCGTTCGCGGTCTCGGAGTTCGGCCGGCTGGGGCGCGAGGTGTTGGTCCGGGAGAGTCCGTGGCGGCTCGGCGCGTCGGAGGCGGACCTGGCCGCGGAGTGGTTCACCGGGTGGGTGGATGCCGCGTGTGAGCAGGCATCCGAGCTTGCCGGCGACGTCGGGCCCTACGCGCGCCGGCGTATGGAGCAACTGGGCGCCGGTCAGCTCACAGTCGTCGTCGAGCACGCCGACCTGCTGGTTCCAGCGTGTAGAACGCCCGAAACCACCCGCGGCGCGAGCGGCGGCGGGAAATAAGCACGCTGGGGATGCATTTGTCCCGGTGGCGGGACCGGGGTGGGAGCTTCCGGGCGTTTTGCACCTGAGGCCGGCGCTCTCAGCCCGCGGAGAGCGGTAGATCCAGGGTATGCGCGCCCCGGAGCGCCTTGGTCGCCAGATAGTGGGCGTTCGTGGCGGACAGGTGCACGCCGGTCGGTACCCGGGCGGTGACCGTGACCCCGAAGCGGCGCAGCTGCCAGGCCTTGTCAGGGTTGTTGCTGAGCAGCGCGACACGCGACACTCCGAGCGCCTGAAGCATCTGCGCGGCGACGAGGTAACAGCGCTCGTCCTCACCGTGGCCGAGCGCGAGGTTGGCCTCGTAGGTGTCGAGCCCGGTGTCCTGGAGCGCGTACGCGTCGAGCTTGGCGTACAGGCCGATGCCACGCCCCTCCTGGCGCAGGTACAGCAGGTAGCCCCCGGTGTCCGCGATGCGCTCGACGGCTTCGCGCAACTGGGCGCCGCAGTCGCACCGTTGACTGCCGAACACGTCGCCGGTGAGGCACTCGCTGTGGGGCCGGACCAGGGGGACGGAGCCGCTCCCGGCGGACGTCACGGCGGCGGCGCGATCGCCGAGTCCGAACGCGAGGTGCTCCTGGCCGTCGGCGAGGCCGTCGAAGGTGAACACCCGGGCCGTGGTCGCGTAGCCGTCGACGAAGCGCAGAGGGACCAGTACCTGGGTGCGGATCGTCGCGGTGGGCAGCGGCGGTGGCATCTAAGTCGTCGGTCAGTCGGTCGAGAACCGCGACGACAGCGCGTAGCGCAGCAGCACCACATCACCGATCTGGCGGACCTCGGCGAGCCGCGCTCGCCGGTCGGGGTTCCACGGGAAGCGGCCGTCGCTCACGAATCGCGGGGCCCGCGAGTCGCCGACGAAGAACGGCGCGACGACCAGCTGGAGCTCATCGACGAGGTTGTCGGTGAGGAACTGGGTGTGCACCTTGCCGCCGCCCTCGACCATCAACCGCTCCACGCCCCGGGCGCCAAGGTCCTGGGTCAGCCTGCGCATCTTCACGTGATCGCCGCCGTCGACGACGGTCGCGACGTCTCCGAGCCTCGATCGTGCGTCGCCCAAGCGCGGGCGGGCGCAGTAGACGAGCTTCTCGGCGTTGCCCGCCGTGAAGAAATCGGCCCGCGGATCGAGCGCCGCCCGGCCGGTCACCGTGACCTTGATCGGCGAGGGGGCCAGCCCACGGGTAGTGCGCTCCTCGCGGCGGGCCGGCGAGCGCACGAGCAGCCGCGGATTGTCGTTGCGCACGGTCGCCGCGCCGACCAGGATCGCGTCGCACGAGGCGCGCACGGCGTCCACTCGATCGAAGTCGGCGTCGTTGGACAGCTCGAGACGTCGCGAAGTCGCGCTGCCCAGATAGCCGTCGATCGACAGCGCGCAGCTCAACAGGGTGTACGGCCGGTCAGGCATGAACTGCGCTCTCCCGGAGCGGTTGGCTGCGCTGTGGAAGCCGGATACGGCGAAACCATGCCACGACCAGCACGATCGCGCCCGGTAGGCAGGCGACGAACACGATGACGCCGTAGACGACCGCGGTGGTAACCCCTCGCTGCGCACCCAGGCCGGCCGCGGCGAAGGCCCACGCGGTGACGCCCTCGCGCGGTCCCCAGCCGGCCGCGCTCGGCAGCACCATCCCGGTCATCGCGAGCAGCGCCAACGGGAGCATCACCGACAGTGGCGCGGTGGCGCCCGCGGTCCGTGCGGCGATCATGAAGGTGATCGCGTGGCCGGCGACGACCAGCGCCGAGGTGAGCGCGATCGCCGCCCACGCCCTCCGGGCCAGCAGGGCGTCGCGGATGTCCCGGGTGAGGGCGGTCCGGATCCGCGCAACCACCGAGCGATCGCCGGCCGGCCCCGCCTTGACCATCACCACGATGGCGAGCAGACCGACCGCCGTCCCGGCGGCCACGAACGGCATCGACGAGCGGACGGGAGACGGCAGCACGAGCAAAGCGACCACGGTGATCACGGCCTGTACGAACTGGCCGGCGCAGCGCTCCCACGCGACCGCGCGCAGTCCGCGACCGACGTCGCGCGCGTCACGACCGTGGCTGACCCCACGGTGGACATCGCCCACGATCCCGCCCGGCAGCGTGACGTTCAGGAACTGCGAGCGGTAGTAGGCGGCCACGGCGGCGGAAAGGGACAACTCGACGCCCAGGCCACCGGCCACGATCTTCCACCGCCAGGCACAACACACCGTGGTGAGCGCCGCGATGGCGGCCGCCGCCGCCAGCGCGGTGCCGTCGACCGAGCGCACGCCGGCCAGGAACGGGCCGGTACCGAGGCGCCAGACCAGCACGGCGAGCACGAGGACCGGGCCCGCGAGGCGGCCCCATGCCCACAGGGTCCTCCGGCTCATACCGCCGCCACCCCTTCTGCCCGCGGCACCTGTAGTCGCGGGGCCGCCGAGGGGACGCGACGGTGCAGGAAGGGCTTCTCGAAGACCGACGCGAACAGCCGCGCGAAGCCGATCGTCAGCGGCAGCGCGATCGCCAGCGTGACCAGGAAAGCCGGCACGCCCTGGGCGACCCGGCCGGCGACAATCTTTTCGTAGACGACGACCACGATCGGGGCGTGGGTCAGATACAGGCTGTATGAGGACCCGCCGAGGTTGTGAATCGGCCTCGAGTCGAGCAGGCGCATCAGGGGCGCCGGACGGCCGGTGGCCAGGGCGGCCAGCAGGCACGCGACCGCCGGTCCCAGCGCCAGGTCGACCCAGAACAGGTGGTCGAGCGTCCACACCGACCCCTGCCACGAGATGGTCGCGAGCACCGGCGCCGCGGCGGCGAGCGCGAGCCAGTGCCACGGCCACGATCTGCGCGCCCGGCTTGCCCCGACGATGCCGGCGGCCAGCATGCCGACCGCGAACAGTGCCGCGAGGTCAGGCGGAGACTCGACCACGAACGTGTCGACGCGCGAGATGTGCGGGCCGAAGATCCCCACCGCGGTCACGACGAGGGTGACCGTGGCGAGCATGGCGATCGCGCTGCGCCGGCGGACGATCAGCAGCAGTAAAGGGAACAGCAGGTATAGCTGGGCCTCCACGGCCATCGACCAGAACGCGGCATTTGGGCTGTGCGCGCCGACGATGTTCTGCACGAGCAGCCCGTTGACCAGCACCGACTTTGCGTCGGGCATACCGTGCCCCGGCTGGGGGACGATCAGCCATGCCACCGCGAGGCTGAACGCGAGCGCGGCCCAGTACGCCGGGAGGATGCGCCGGGCACGTCGCTGCGCGAAGCCGGACACGCCGTCGAGGCGCCAGCCGTGGCGGGCCGGCGACAGGGCGAGCGAGAAGCCCGAGAGAACGATGAACACGACTACCGCGAAGCGCCCGTAGATGAACCAGCCGGCCCAGAACGGTGCGTGGTCGACCGGGTAGCCGGGGAAGGCGCGCAGGAACACGTGGTTGATCACCACGTACAGCGCGGCGAGGCCCCGGATGCCGTCCAGGCCGGCCAGGCGCTTGTCGGCACGTTGAGCGACCACTGGGCTAGGGCGTCGTGGAGTGCGAGTCGAACGCGGCCAGGAACTTGTTGCGGAAGGCGTTCATCGGCCACACCGGTGCGTTCGGGCTGGGCTTCAGGCCCGCGTTCCAGCCCCAACTCCCGATTTGCTTCAGCACGTTCGGGTCGTGGGCGATGATCGAGATCGGCACGTCGTGGTTGGAGTTGGTCCCGCTGACGATCGGCAACGGCTGGTGGTCGCCCAGGACGATCATCACCGTGTTCTTATTGCCGTAGTGCTGGACGAACGAGGTCAGGGTGTTCAGCGCGTATACGACTGAGGTGCCGTAGGCCGCCTGTACGCGCTTGGGATTGCTCCAGAACGCGCCCGTCTCGTGGATCATCGGAATCTTGTTGTAGATCGAGCCGTTCCCGACCTGATTCCAGCCGACCTGGACCGGGATGCGGTTCCACGGCATGTGGCTCGAGACCGTGTCGACCTCCGCGAACAGCGGCTTTCGGTTGGCCTTCGACAGCTCGAGCCGCTGGAGCGCCGAGAAGATGTACTGGTCGGGCATCGACGCATAGGTGAACGTGGGGCCGTGATAGCCGACCTGATAGCGGTTGTAGATCTGGTCGAAGTGGTAAAACGCCTTGCCCTGCGGCCACGGGCGGTCGTTCGATGGATCGTCGTCGACGGTCCGCCACCCGGCTCGCTTGAACGCCTCGGCGAGCGTGAAGCGCTTGGCCGATATCAGCTGGTTGTAGCGGTCCTGGTTCTTGACCCAGAGTCCGGCCTGCAGGCTCGAGTGCGCGAGCCAACTGATGCCGCCATAGGTCGCAGAAGTGAGGAATCCGCTGCGAGACGAGAAGCCGGCGCTCGCCAGCCGCCTGTCCCCTTCGGCCAGGGCCGCGTCGACCTCCGGCGAGAACGATCTGCCCTCCACGGCCTGTTGCCCGTAGGCCTCGACGAACACGAGCAGGACGTCCTTGCCGCGCAGGCTCGTCAGCAGTTGGTTGGTGGGGATGTTGCGTTGCGGGTCGTGCCTGATCTGAGCGGCGAACACACTGCGGTCGTGGATGTCCGCCCGAAGCGCATTGACCTCGTCCACGACCAGACTGGCGGAAAGCGTGGAGGCGATCGGCGTGTGTGAGATGAGCTGAGCGCCGAAGGCCCAGCAGAGTGCCCAGACAGCACCGAGGCCTGCGACGGCCCGCAGCGCCCAGCGCCGGTTCTCGCCGGCCACCCGGGTCAGCCGCAGCATCGCCAGCGTCAGCACGACGACGAGTCCGATGGTGCCGGCGATCGCCCCGACCTCGATCAATTTCGTCTCGGTACCGCCGACCAGCGAACGCAACGTCTCGATCCCGTTGCCGAGTTGGCTGGTGTCTCCAAGCGGGTCGTACGGCCGGTCGTAGAGCGAGAACATCTGGTAGTTGATGACCTTCAGGACGACCAGCAGAGTGAGCGCTGTCCCGACGATCACGGCGAGGATCCGTCGACCCCTTGGAGGCAGGGCGAGCGCCAGTGCGACGAGGACCAGGCCCTCGAGCGGCAGCCTCGCGAACCGGCCCAGCGTGAACAGCCCCGGCTGGTCCGGAGCGACCAGGATGGCCCACACGACCAGCGCGGCGAGGACAGTGAATATGATCGCGATGGTCCGCCGAACGGGTCCATGGGAGGGATCGCTCGTATCACCGTTTGGCGGATCGAGCGCGGGCCCCGCGCCCGCCCGGGCCAGGACGTGCATGCCGGGCCGGTGCCGCCGCAGCCACAGGACGTCGTGCCCGAACGATTCGGCCAGCAGGATGAGCGCGCCGATCAGAGCGGCCGTGGTCAGCGCGGGCGACAGGACACCGGAGGCCGCGACGGTCAGCACGATCCCCTGCGTGGCGGCCACGACCTTGCGCCAGAAGCGCGGCGGCAGCGATGCCCGCATCCACGGCAGCGACAACTCGCCGGCTCCGAACGCGTACCGCGCGCCGCCGATCGCGAGCACCCACGCGCCGGCCGAGCGGGAGACGTACACGCTGAGGACGAGGATCAGAAGCGCGTCGACCTCGCCGTCGAACCGCGCGCCCAAGGCCGCCGTCCGCGTGCGACGCGCGACCCATCCGTCGATTGCGTCGAGGACGAGCGCGAGCGCCGCGAGTGACACCAGCGTCTTGACCTGCACGGGCTGGACGAGCGAGTCCGCGACCAGGGCGGCGACGCCACCGACCAGGGTGCCCCGGGCCAGGGTCACCCAGTCGGCCGGGGAGAGCCCGTCGGAGCCGTAGTGCGAGAGTCCGCGAGCCAGTGCGGCATTCATGACCACTCCGCAGGAGATTCCGACGATCCAGCCCGCGTGGCTGAGATGCCCGCCGCTCAAGCCGATCGCGCCCGCGAGCGCGGCCAGCAGGAGTACCTGCGCGATGAGCCCGGTGGCCGGGCCGACGTGTACCGCGGTCGGCCGTGTCCATGGCGCGCTGGCGGCTTGTTTCGCCTCCATGTCAGGGAGGACGCCGGGGTCGCGACAAGCCTTCCCCGCTCGCCAGCTGCCATCCTGGACGTCCGTGAAGCAGGACGAGCGCGCCCCGTTCGAACAGGCCCTCCGGCGCGCCCGGGTGTCGGCATTCGCGCGCGGGGAGTACGTCGAGCAGGAGAGTTTCATGCGCGCCGGAGAGATTCGGGGCCTGGCCGACCGGGCCGGGATCTCAGCCGGGGTGTCCGTGCTCGACCTGTGCTGCGGAGTCGCCGGGCCCGGGCGGTTCATCACGTCGGAGTTCGGGTGCACCTATCTGGGACTCGACCTCAGCGCCGGCGCGATCGAGATCGCCCGCGAGCGGGCCGGCGACCTTCCGTGTCGCTTCGAGGTCTCGCGGATCCCGCCGCTCCCTCAGGGCGAGTTCGACGTGGTCCTGCTGCTCGAGACCATGCTCGCGTTTGCCGACAAGGAGCCGCTGCTGCGGGAGGTGTCGCGGGTGCTGGCGACCGGCGGGCGGTTCGCCTTCACGTTAGAGGAGGGCGCTCCGCTCACCGAGGCGGAGCGAGAACGGATGCCCGATGCCGACACGGTCTGGCTCACTCCGCTGGAGGAGATGCACGCGAGCCTGGAGCGGGCCGGGCTGGTCGTCCGCTGGCAGGAAGACCACAGTCGGTCTCACCGCGCGGTGGCGGATTCATTGACCGACGCGTTTTCTGCCGATGCCGCGGAGATCGCCGCGCAAATCGGACGCCAGGCCTTCGACGAGCTGGTGGCCGCCCACCGGCTCTGGAGCGCGTGGCTGTCGGAAGGGCGGGTCCGGAAGATCGTCCTAGTCGCCGAGAAGCGGTGAGACAGACGGTCTTACGACCATGGTCCTATTGCGTTCCCGACCGAGGCTACGGGAGCCTTGAGGTGGCGTGCTCCGAGCGAATCACTCATGACGTATGCGGCTGCCACACCGGACGCGGTGCTCCCGGATCGCGACCGATCACCGCCCGTGACGCCTCGACGCCAGCTCGACCCGCGGACGCTCGATCGTCACATCGACCGGCTGTATCGAGCGGCGCGCTTCATGTGCTCCTCGCGGGAGGAGGCCGAGGACCTCGTGCAGGAGACCTTCGAGCGCGTGCTGGCCAAGCCGCGGATGCTCCGCTCCGAGGATGACCTCGGGTACCTGCTGCGCGTGCTGCGCAACACGTGGGTGAGCCGTCGCCGTGCCGCCGCGCGGCGACCTCAGACGGTGACCCTGCCCGAGACGTCGAACCTGCTCGAGGATCGTTCAGCGGGCAAGCTCGACGCGCGACTCGAGCGGATGGCGCTCTACGACGCGGTTGCTGCGCTGCCCGACATATTCCGCGATGTACTCGTTGCGATCGACGTCGCGGGTCTGTCGTACCGGCAGGCCGCCGACGCGCTGGGAGTCCGTGAGGCGACCGTGACGACTCGGCTGCACCGCGCCCGGCAACGCGTCGCGAGCCAAATCGCTCAATAGCTCATATTCCCTGCGTCGACAGCGGCGCGGCACGATGAGAGACTGACCGGCGGTGCTGTGATGTCCGGTGTGCGGGTGCTTCTTGTCATCGTCGGTCCGCTGCGGATGACGTTGTGGGTCCTGGTCATCGCAACCGCGGTGATCGTCGGGTTGACCGCGATCGGGGTCTCACGGCACCTGGCGACGGTTCGGGCCGATCGCCGTCGCGACCTCGTTTCGCGCAAGCTCGAGCCGGTGTTCTCCCGGTTCTTCGAGACCGAGGATCGGGCGCTCCTCGCCGCGGAGCTCCGCCCCGCCTTCATGCGGATGGACGCGGCGGAGCGTCCGGTGGCCGCGGTGCTGGTCACCAACTTGATGCGGGCGGCACCGCTGTCTCAAAAGGGGACGCTCAGGGAAGCGCTCGAGCAGTCGGGGATCGTGGAGCTCGGACACAGGGGGACCCGCCGGTTCTCGCCCTGGCGCCGCGCGCTCGCCTGCGAGATGCTGGGGAACATCGGCTCCCCACGCTCCGTCCCGGTCCTGCTCGACCGTCTCGGCGATCGCCGGCCCGAGGTGAGAGCGGCCGCCGTCCGAGCGCTGGGGGACATCGGCTCGGACGAGGCCGTCCCCGCGCTCTCGGCGGCATTTCTCGAGCGCCGTGTCGCGCCGACCAACGTCGTCAACGAGGCGCTGTGCCGGATCGGCGGCGAGGCCGCGCCGGCGTTCGAGCGGGGCATCGCTTCGGCGGATCCAGTCGTCCGGGTCTCGTCTTGCTTCGGGCTCTCGGGAATCGCCGAGAGCCACGGCGGCGCGGTCCACCGGCTCGCGCTCGTGCTCGGCTCGGATCCCGATTCCCGGGTGCGCGCGGCCGCGGCATCCGCGCTCGGGATCGTCGGCGGCGGCAACGCTCCGGCAGAGCTCGTCCGCGCGACCGCCGACCCGGACGTGCACGTGCGGAGAGCCGCGGTGAAGGCGCTTGGTTCGTTCGATGATCCGACAACCGGCGAGACACTCGACGAACGGACCGAGGACGACGACCGGGAGGTCGCGTTGCGCGCGGCGGAGGCGCTGGTCGTGCTCGCGGGCCGGCCGCGGGCGGCCGCGGCGGCAGGCGCGCGTCTCGAGTCCTCTTCGGCGTGGGCGGTCGAGTACGCGCGCAAGGTCGCCGAGGTGAGCGGATGATCGCCGTCCTTCAGACGATCTCGGTGGGAATCCTCGCGTTCTTCGTCGTCTACTGCATCGCGACGTGGACCCTGCTCGTGATGTCGCTTCGCGAGATCTCGTGGTTTGCCCGCGGTCAGGAACCCACCCACAAGCAGCCCGGTCAGCTGGCACACCGGCCGAGCGTCAGTCTCGTAACTCCCGCCTACAACGAGGAGACGCTCATCGTCCAGAGTGCCAGGGCCTTCCTGGCCAGTGACTATGCGCCGCTCGAGGTCGTCGTGGTCGACGACGGGTCGCATGACCAGACGTTCGCGCGGCTCGACGAGGCGTTCGACCTGGTGTCGCTTCCGCTGCGGGGCAGGATGGCCCTGTCGACTGCGTCGATCCGAAGCGTCAACATCTCGAGAACCGAGCCGAGGCTTCGGGTCGTCTCCAAGGACAACGGCGGGCGGTCCGATGCGATCAACGCCGGCATCTCGATCGCCCGTCGTCGATGCGGACAGCCTGCTCGAGCCCGACGCGATCACGCGCTCGGTCCGGCCGTTCGAGGTCCACCCGGACAGCTGTATGGCGGCCGGCGGCGGAATCCGGGTGGCCAACGGGTCGCTCATCGCCGGCGGACGTGTGGTCACTCCGGGCGTCTCGGGGCGAGGGGGCATCGGCGCGACGCAGGTGCTCGAGTACCTGCGCGGTTTCTATGCCACCCGGATCGCGTGGTCGGAGATGAATGCGCTGTTGATCGTCAGCGGCGCGTTCGGCGTGTTCCGGCGCGACGTCCTGATCGCCCTGGGTGGCTTCTCGAGGGCGACGCTCGGGGAGGACATGGAGATGACCATGCGCATCCACCACCTGCTCCGGCCGCAATGGAAGGAGGCGCGCGTGGAGTTCGTGCCCGACGCCGTGTGCTGGACGGAGGCCCCCGGAACCCTGGGCGGACTGCGCAACCAGCGCATTCGCTGGCACGCCGGCCTGCTCGACAATCTCCGCATGCACTGGCGCATGTTCGGCCGGCGTCGCTACGGCGCAGCCGGAACCTTCGCCATGCCGTACACGGTTCTGTTCGAGGCGTTCGAACCGCTCGTGGAGGTCCTGGGGTTCGCGATCGTCATCACGCTGCTCATCGTCAACGCGGTCAACTGGACCTACCTGGTGGCGTTCTTCCTCATCGCGCTGGTCACCGGCGAGGTGCTGAGCACGACGGCGCTGTTGATTGAAGAGATCGGCTTCCGCCGCTATCGCGCCAAGGACCTCGCGCGCCTGACCGCATGGGGGCTGGTCGAGGCCCTGTGGTTCCGGCCCGTGATGGCGTGGTGGCGCCTGAAGGCAACGTTGCTCGCGCTCACCAGGCGCCGGCCCGGTTGGGGCGTGATCCCCCGCGGCGAGGCGATTCTCGAGCATCCCGCGGAGGTCGTGGCTCCGCTCACGCGGTAACCCCTCCGCCTCGATTGCCGATCCACGCGTGTAAGACTCCTCGCGGCAACGCTCGACGCAAAGCGGACATATGGGGTGTATGGCGACACGAGGGGTGGTTGGGCGCGAGCGGGCGGAGGACCGTCTGGCGTGGCTGTACGCGGAGCACGGCCGGGCTGTGCTCGCCTACGCGGTCCGCCGTGTGACCAACCCGCAGGACGCCGCCGACGTGGTGGCGGAGACGTTTCTCGTCGCGTGGCGGCGGTTGGATCGGGTGCCGGAGGGCGACGCGGCGCGGTTGTGGCTCTACGGTGTCGCGCGTCACGTGCTGGCCAACCATCGTCGCTCTGAGCGCCGGCGCGAGCGGCTGGCCGAGCGCCTGCGCGGTGAGTTGTCGGTGGTGATCGAGGACGTGGCGCGGCCGGGGCCGGAGACCGGCGAGGTCCGGGATGCGCTCTCCCAGCTCGGGGCGGAGGACCAGGAGATCCTGCGCCTGTGTGGCTGGGAGGAGCTCACGCCTCGGGAGATCGCCACGGTGCTGGGCATCAGTCACGTGGCGGCTCGCAGTCGCCTGCACCGCGCGCGTCAGCGCCTGCGCGCCGCCCTCCGGCGCGAGCCCGA
>DATFDC010000611.1:0-31493 GCA_035252415.1 Solirubrobacteraceae bacterium | reverse complement strand
TGTCGGGCTCGAGCAGCCGCGGTGTCGAGCGCTCGAACGTGAGGCTCTGGCCGTCGGCGTCGGCGGCGCGGGTCAGCTCGCCGAGCAGCACCTGGATGAACGGCTTCTTGGCGACCGGGTCGTCGCCCTCGATGTAGGCGCGCAGCTCGTCGGGCGACTTGTCGACCGATCCGGGGATGAACGCGCGGCGCAGCTCACTGACACCACGTACGCGCGTGGCCGACTCGGCCAGGCGCCGGAACGCATGCATGTAGACGCCGACTGAGGGGACGCCGTAGACCGTCTCGAGCGAGAACGTGTGGCCGACGACCGCCGGCGCGCAGGTGCTTCATATGCCGACGCCGAACACCGCGGCGTCGGCGCCCTGCTGGATCTCACGCGAGGCCTCGGGGTCATCGGCGAACGGCTCGCGCCAATGGATGACGCGGGTCCGCACGCTCGGCATGTGCTCGGCGAACCAGGCCTCGAGCTGGTCGATGAACCGGTCCGCGCCGTTGCCGAACTTGCCGTCGACCAGATACAGCGTCTTACCCTCGAGTGACGTAAGCGGCGGCGCGAGCGTCTTGCCCTCGACCTTCGGCGGATACCCGCGTGGATCGTGGACGACCAGCCGCTGCGCTGTGCGGGCTGTCACTGCCACCGTGCCCAGCCTACCGATCGTGCGCTATGTCACGAAATAGAAGATTGCGATCCGAGGAATAGATGCGGTTTATGGCTACTTGGCTCGGTCCGCCCAGTACGCCTCCGCCTCGGCTTCCATCACGGCCAGCCGCGAGTAATAGTCAGGAAACTCGTTGAGATGAGCTCGCGCGATCTTGGCCGTCACGACGACGTCATCGTCGGTGACGTTGGTCTCGGGATCGTGGGTGCCGTGCTCCAGTTCGACGTCCATCCCCATCCGAAACTGCTCGACGTCGAACGGAGAGTCACCCCAGTCGATCCCGATCCGCTCGCCCGCCTCACGTGCCTGATCGGCGGTGAAAACGGTCCTCTCAGTCATGGCAGGGAGGCTACCGCGGCCTGCCAGCCGGCCGTGACGAGCGCTGCCGTGGGCCGCGAGTGCGGCGCTGGCGGTGCGAGTCCCGTCTGAAGCTGATCGCGCACGCGGCCAGAACCGCGATGGCAATCGCCGCCGCCACCGCCAGTCCCGGGGTAACGGCCAAGACGACGACCGCCGCGAGAACCGCGATGACGACATCGACAAGCAACAAGCCGCGTCTCACGCCGGGAGCCTCCGGTAGATGCTGCGAGGCACGTGGCGCAGGATCGCGAAGATCAGCCGCAGCCGGCCGGGCACCCAGACGATTCCGGCGCGGCCGCGCAGAGCCGCGACGGTCGCCCAGGCGACGGCCTCCGGAGTCGTAGCGAACGGGGTCGGCTCCAGACCGGCGGTCATTCGTGATCTGACGAAGCCGGGGCGGACGATCAGGACGCGCACGCCGCTCGACGCGATCGCGTCGGCGAGGCCCTGAGCGAGCGCGTCAAGGCCGGCCTTGGCCGCGCCGTAGATGGCGTTAGAAGCGCGGGGACGCTCGGCGGCGACCGACGAGAGGAGGATCAGGGTTCCCTTGCCGCGTCGCCGCATCTGGCGAAGGCACTCGAGCAGGAGCGAGCCGGCACCGATGAAGTTCACGCGCATCACGTCGATTGCCTCGTGAGGATCGGCGTCGAGCCCCGCTTGGGCACCGAGCACCCCGACCGCGATCACGACGACGTCGAACCCGTCAGCGTCATCGAACGCGCGCTCGATCGCCTGCCGGTGGGCGCCAACCTCATCAGCGTCAAGTTGGCCAACCTCGACCGCCGGTCCGTCGAAATCAGCTGCTGCTCGTGCGAGCCGCGGACCGTCGCGTCCGAGCAGCCATACGCGTTGGGTCCCCAGCCTGCGGACGATGGCGAGCCCGATCTCAGAGGTTCCTCCGATCAGTAGCGCATCGCTCACAGGAGGCCCGTCCGGCGAGCGAGGTCCGAGCACCAGACTCGTTCGGGATCGACACGGTCGCGGGCGGCGCGCCACTCACCGAGCCGCGGATACATCGCCCCAAGCATCTCGGGACGGAGCCGAGCGTCCTTCGACAGGTAAACGCGCCCACCGGCATCGGCGACCGCCCGATCGCAGACCTGCAGCAGCGGCTCGACCCCTGGCGCGGCCCGCGGTATGTCGAGCGCAAGCGTCCAGCCTTCGAGCGGGAACGACAGCGGCGCGCCGTTATCGGGACCGAAGTCCTTGAGCACGGCCAGGTAGCACGGCACGCGTTCTCTGTGCAGCCGCTCGACGACGAACTCGAGCACCCGCTCGGCTCCGGTCGGGACAACCAGCTGATACTGGTGCAAGCCCCTCGGGCCGTACAGCCGCGGCCACGCGTCGAGCGAGTCGAGCGGGAACATGTGACGGCCGTACGGCACGGGGCGTCCGCGCTCGGTTCGACGCGCACTCGCGTACTTGACCGCATTGAACGCCCGAACGGTCGCTGGCCGGAGCGCCCCGGCTGGCCAGCCGCGCGGCACCGTCGCGCGCGAGCCCACAACGGCGGCGTCCGCGCCCGGGGCGTCGATGTGCTCCGCGCGTGTCACCACGCCACGTCCTGGCTGCTCGCACAGCAGGTCGAGCCAGGCGACGCGGTGCGGCCCGCCAGGCGCCTTGAGCGCCGCAAGCGCGTCGTCCAGCGAGCGGACCCGGTCGGTGTCCACCGACAGCGTCGCGCCCCGGGCCGGATCAAGCCTGATCCGCGCGTCGACGACGATGCCGGTCAGACCCATGCCTCCGAGCGTCGCCTCGAACGCACCGTCGGCCGCACCCGGCTCGAGCCCGACGAACTGGCCATCGGCCTTGAGCAGCGAGATCGCCTCGACGTGCGTTCCGAACGTCCCGGCGGCCCCGTGGTTCTTGCCGTGGATGTCGCTCGCGATCGCCCCACCGACGGTGACATGCTGTGTCCCCGGGACCACCGGCATCATCCATCCGGCGGGGGCGACTACGTGCAAGAGCTCCCCGATCGTCACTCCGGCCTGCGCTGTGACCGTACCCCGCCGGCCATCGAACTCGATGCGCTTCAGCCGAGTGGTCTCGATCACCAGACCGCCGGAGACCTGCGCGGCGTCTCCGTAGCTGCGCCCCATTCCGCGGGGCAGGGCATTGAGGGAGTTCGCAGACAGCACGGCGGCGCGCAGCTCGTCAATGCCACCCGGACGGACGATCGTGACCCTGGCTCGCTGGCCAGCGCCCCAACCGGTGATGGTCACGTCCGTTGCCGCCGGCATGCGATGGGAGACGGTCGCTGTGTCAGCCGGCGGCATGGACCTCAAATGCGAACAGGACGAGCCAGACCAGCGCCGCGAGCTGCAACGGCCGATCCGACAGCAGCACGTCCTCGGGCGCCTCGCCGGCGCCGCGATGCACGAGATCGCCGTAGCGGAGCAGACAGGTTGCGAACGGCACAACGGTCAGAGGGCGCCACGGGATGCCCCGCACGGACGGGAGCGAGAACGCCCACATGCAGTACGCCAGGAGGGCCACGGCGGTCGCGCCGGCGATGATCAACTCGAGTGCTCTCGGGCTGTAGGCGTCGAGCACCCGTCTGCGGCCCGCGTCGGAGCCATCCGCTCGTCGCAGTTCGGCGTAACGCTTGGCTGCGGCGACGAACACGGCCGAGCTGCTCACGACGAGCAGGAACCAGCGCGACAGGCTGACGGGCGCCGCGACGCCACCGGCCACGGCACGCAGCACGAACCCTCCCGCCACCGCGAAGATGTCGAACACGATCAGGTGCCGCCACACGAGCGTGTATGACAGGGAGAGCGAGGCATAGGCGAATCCCACGAGGGCGAGCAGCGGCCCGATCGCGGCGCACAACAGCAGGCCGGCGAGCAGCAGGGACAGCCCCAGGCCGGTTGCGAACCGTGGGTCGAGTTCGCCCGCCGCGACTGGCCGGAAGCGCTTACGAGGATGGCGGCGGTCCTCCTGTGCGTCGCTGACGTCGTTGATCGCGTAGATCCCGGACGCCAGCAGACAGAACGCCGCGAACGCCACCGTCACGCGGCCCGGGGTGTCGTCGTGACCGAGGGCGCCGGCCGCGCCCGCCGCGGCGACCACCAGTGCGTTCTTGACCCATTGCCTGGGTCGCATCGTGGCGAGCACCGCGTCCGTACGAGTCCGCCGTCCTCCGCGCAGAGGCACACGGCCAGCGTTGGCCGACTCCATGACGCCAAGCTAAGTGCATTGTGTAAGTCCAACATGTGGCAGTGATGAGGACGCTCTCAGGATTTCCTTATCCAGGTCGCCGTTAGGTGTGACAACGTTGCCGGCGTGACATTGCGTATCCCCGTGCGGGCCGATCTGTCACACGATCCTTCATTTTTCGTCACATCGGGCGGGGCTGCTTCCCCACCACGATCGCGCCTGGCGCGCATGCGCCGGATCGCGACGATCGCGGCGCTGATCTGCCTGGTGGCCGCGTTGGTTTCCTACGCCGCCGCACTCGCGCGGCGCTCCGATTCAGGTTTGGGCATTCGCACAGTCGAGTGGTTGCGCGACAACGGCGCTCGCGGCGTGGTCGACGACGTCGAGAACCTCTATTACTCGCTGACCGCTCCGGCCAAGGGCGGTGCGCCGCTCACGGCGCTGCCCAGGCAGTCCGGAGTCGTCTTGACCCCGCCGATCCGGATCGCGCACCGGTGGCATCGCTACCGACCGCCGAACATCGCGCCGGTGATCCATCCGGCGCTCCCGGGCGAGGGAATCTGGCATGCGACGCTCGCCGGCGCCGGTCCGCGACCGCCCGTGTTGATCGCGAGCTTCCGTCCCGAGCCGGCTTACCCCCACCTGGTCGCGGGCGTGGCTTGGATCGACCACACCCGCACGAACGTGATGCTGTATCCCGGGATCTCCGAGCCGGCTGTCGCGATGCCTTCACGCGGCCCCGAGGAGGTGCCGATGGCCGGACGCTCACGGCTCGTCGCGACCTTCAACAGCGCCTTCAAGCTGCGGGATTCCGGGGGCGGATTCGCTTACGACGGGCATACCTACGCTTCGTTGAAGGCCGACACGGCCACACTGCTGCGCTATCGCGATGGGCGCGTCGACGTTATCTCGTGGCATGGCGGGCCCACCGTCCCTCGCAACGTCCTCTACGCGCGCCAGAACCTGCCCCTGATCGTCAACCACGGCAGGCCCAATCCCAACCTGTCCGACGGTCCGGAATGGGGCGCGACACTCGGCAACGCGACCTTGGTGTGGCGCTCTGCGGTCGGCGTCGACCGACACGGCAATCTGATCTACGCCGCGGCCAACGACCAGTCGGTTGGGTCGTTGGCGGCAATCATGCGCCGGGCCGGCGCCGTGCGCGCGATGGAGCTTGACATCAACAGCTACTGGACCAGCTTCATCACGTACCGCTTCGCAGGCGCCCGCCATCCGGCGAACCTGCTCGCGAACATGGATCGAGGCCCGACCCGGTACCTGACGCCCGACGACCGGGACTTCTTCGCCGTATACGTACGGTGAGCTGAGAAAGCTCTCATCGCCTCGGCGGGCGGGCAGGGAGCCGCCGGCGGGCGGTCGAAACGCACTCAGAACGGAATGCTGAGCCCGAGTCGCGAGGCGATCGAACGATACGAGGCGCGGATCCTCGCTTACGAGCTGCGCCGGGACTGCCCGGCGGGCCGAAGACACGTCCCGCGGCGGACGCGGGCCGCGCGGCCGACTGCGCTTCAACTCCGCGCGCGGCGGATCGTGGTTCTGACCGCGCTGATCGTCATGTTCGATCTGGTGCTGTCGTTCTGGGGCGCGATGGCGGGACCTTCGAACGTCCCACTCGGCGTGCGCGCCGTCGAGTGGTTGCGCGACAACGGGGCGGCGGGGCTGGTGTCGGACGTCGAGGCCATCTATTACTCGCTGAACGCGCCGCCCACCGGTGGGTCGCCGCTCGAGCGGCTGCCGCAGGTCGGGAGTGGGGCGCTGGTTCAGGTCGCGAACGACGCGCCGGCACGGATTTCCCCGGTGATCTCGCCGGCGCTGCCGGGCGAGGGGCAGTGGCACGGAACCGGGCCGTCAGTCGGGGGCGTCGCTCCGATCCTGGTCACTACCTTCCGCTCGGATCCGAGCTATCCGCAGTTGGTCGCCGGCCTCGCGTGGATCGATCACACTCGCACGCGGCTCGCGCTGTACCCCGGCCGCTACGAACCGCCCAACGACGGCGCCCCGCCGGCGCAGGTGCCGCTGGGCCTGCGCTCGAGCCTGCTGGCGGTGTTCAACAGCGGTTTCAAGCTCGAGGACTCGGGGGGAGGTTTCTTCTCGCAGGGCCACCTGTATGCGCCGCTGAGGTCCGGACAGGCGACTCTGATCGGCTACCGCGACGGGGCAGTGGACGTTCGGGCCTGGGCCGGGGGCAGCGGTCCCGGCCCCGGGATCTCGTTCGCGCGCCAGAACCTGCCTCTGATTGTCGAGAACGGCCGGCTGGACCCCGCCCTGTCAAACGACGCGCTGTGGGGAACGACCCTCGGCAACACCGTCCGCGTGTGGCGCTCGGGGGTCGGGATCGACGCCCACGGCAACCTGATTTACGCGGCGGCCGACATCCAGACCGCTGCGAGCCTCGCGAGCATCCTCCAGCGAGCCGGCGCGGTGCGAGCGATGGAGCTCGACATCAACTACGAGTGGACGACTTTCAACTTCTACAGGACGTTCGGGGCCGGCGACCCAGCGAAGCTGCTGCCCGGCATGAGCCGTCCGGCGACTCGTTACCTGGTCCCGGACGATCGGGACTTCTTCGCGGTCTACGCCAGGTAGTCTCGATCTGTGTCAGGCTCCGCCCCATGACACAGAACTCCGACGCGGATCCCCAGCCAGGCACCGTTGGCTTCGTCGGGCTCGGTCAGCAGGGCGCACCGATGGCGGCGAATCTGCTGACCTCGGGCTATCAGCTGATCGTCCGCGACGCCGATCTCGAACGCGAGCGCAGCTTCGTGGCCCGGCATGGCGGCCGTGGATGCGACGGCAACCCGGCCGCGCTGGCCGAGGCCGAGATCGTGATCACGATGCTCCCCAACGGGCAGGTCGTCCGCGACGCGCTGCTCGGCGAGGATGCGATCGCCTCCCGGCTGAGGCCGGGCGCGATCATCGTCGACACCAGTTCCTCTGACCCGTATGGCACGCGGGAGCTCGGGCGCGAGCTCGCCGATCTCGGACTGGTCCTGCTCGACTCTCCGGTCACCCGGCCGGAGGCGGTCGGGGAGGACACACGGCGAATCACGTTCATGGTGGCCGGCGACGACGAGGCCGCAATCGACCGTGTCATGCCGCTGCTCCAGGCGATGGCCGAGCAGGTGTTCCGTGCCGGCGGGCTCGGATCCGGCCACGCGATGAAGACGCTCAACAACTATGTGTCAGCCGCCGGGCTCGCCGCGGCCCTCGATGCGATGGTCGCCGGCCAGCGCTTCGGGGTCGATGTCGAGACGATGCTCAAGGTGTTCAACGCCGGCACGGCACGCAACTTCAGCACGGCCAACACCCTGATCGACGAGGCGATGTCCCGCCGGTATGCGGCAGGGTTCCAGCTCGCGCTGATGGTCAAGGATCTGAGGATCGCCAGCACGCTGTTCGAGCGGGTGGACTTCGACGCTCCGATCTCGCCGCTGGTCCGCGACCAGTTCGCTGACGCGCTGGCGCACCTCGACGATCAGAGCGCCGATCTGTCGAGGTCGCTCGAGGGCTGGGAGTCTCGCGCCGACGTCACGGTGCCACCGCCACGGTGAGCTTCAACGTCGGAGCTGAGCAGTACGACCAGTTCATGGGTCGCTACTCAGGGCCATTGGCACCGCGGTTCGCCGACTTCGCGGGAATCACACCCGGTCAACTCGCACTCGACGTGGGCTGCGGCCCCGGCGCGCTGACCGGAGAGTTGGCACGGCGGCTGGGAGAGGACGCCGTGTCTGCGGTCGACCCCTCGGAGGGCTTCGTTGACGCGATCGCGGATCGATATCCGGGCGTGCGGGTTCAGCATGCGGCCGCCGAGCAGCTGCCGTTCGACAGCGGGCGGTTCGACGCCGCGCTGGCCCAGCTCGTCGTTCACTTCATGGCCGATCCGGTCAGGGGACTCGGTGAGATGATGCGAGTGACGAAGGCTGGGGGAGTCGTGGCGGCGTGTGTGTGGGACCACGCCGGCGGGCAGGGCCCGCTCGGCACGTTCTGGGAGGCGGCGCGGGACCTCGATGCAGACGTCGAGGACGAGTCGGAGCTGGCCGGTGCCCGTGAAGGACATCTTGCGGAGCTGATGCGGACCGCGGGCGCGAGCGACGTTCGGGAGACCGCGCTGGCGGTTGACGTCGCACACTCGAGCTTTGACGAATGGTGGGATCCGTTCCTGCTCGGCGTCGGCCCGGCCGGGAAATATGTGAGCAAGCTCGACGCCACACAGCAAGCGCGGCTGCGCGACGTCTGCCGGGAACGGCTGCCGCGTGCGCCGTTTGTCGTGTCGGCCCGTGCCTGGGCCGCGCGAGCTGTCGCCTAGGGTGAGGGCGCCCTCGCCGGCGCCCTCACTCGTCGGTCGCCTGCCGGCCGGAGCGTCTAGACCTCGGGGCTACGCCGGCGCGGCAGCCAACCCTCGGTCTTCCACTTCGACCCCGGGCGTCCCGGAAGCAGCATCACGATCACCAGTCCGATCGCGGACAGGATCATGCCGAAGGCCAGGCCGACCCGGTCGCCGTATCCCTTGCGGTCGGACATCCACGAGCCGATCGCCGCCGAGAGGAGCCAGACGAACAGCAGGTAGAGCGCCTTGGCCCCGATGAACGCGAAGACGATCATGTCCCCAGGTACGCCTTCTGCACGGCGGGGTCGTTTCGCAACTCGGAGGATTCGTTGCTCAGCGCGACCTCTCCGGTCTCCAGCACGTAGCCGCGCTTGGACACATCGAGCGCGTAGTTCGCGTTCTGCTCGACGAGCAGGATCGCCACGCCCTGCCGGTTGATCTCGGCGATCGTCTCGTAGATCCGCTGCACGAGGATTGGAGCGATCCCCATCGACGGCTCGTCCAGCATCAACAGCTTGGGGCGGGCCATCAGCGCCCGGCCGATGGCCAGCATCTGCTGCTCGCCACCCGACATGGTTCCCGCCTTCTGGCGCTCGCGCTCCTTCAAGCGAGGGAACAGGTCGAAGATGTGCTCGAGGTCATTGGCGACGCCGGTGTCACGGCGACGGTACGCGCCCATGTCGAGGTTCTCGCGGACGGACATCCGGGAGAAGCAGTGACGCCCCTCCGGGGCGAGCGCGATCCCGTGCTCCACGATCTCATGCGCGGGGACGCGGGTGATGTCCCGCCCGGCGAAGACGACCTTGCCCGACGCCGCCGGCGTGAGGCCGGAGATCGAGCGCAGGGTGGTCGACTTGCCCGCGCCGTTGGAGCCGATGATCGTCACCGCCTCGCCTTCCTCGACGGTCAGCGACACGCCGCGCAGAGCCTCGATCGCGCCGTAGTAGGTGTGGATGTCCTCAACCTCGAGCAGGGCCATCAGTTCTGCTTTCCGAGGTAGGCCTCGATCACGCGCGGGTTCTCGCGAACCTCCCCCGGCGCGCCTTCGGCGATCTTCTCGCCGTGATCGAGCACGGTGATCTGCTCCGATACGCCCATCACGACCTTCATGTCGTGCTCGATGAGCAGGATCGTCAACTCCAGGTCGCCCTGCAGTTTGCGCATGAATTCGGTCAGTGCCGCGGACTCCTGCGGGTTCATCCCGGCGGTGGGCTCGTCGAGCAGCAGCAGCTTCGGATCGGAGGCCAGCGCCCGCGCGATCTCCACCCGGCGCTGGTCGCCGTAGGAGAGGTTGCTCGCGAGTTGGCCGAACTGGTTCGGGCGCAACCCGACGTATGAAAGCGTCTCCGCCGCCCTCTCCTGCACCGCCTGCTCCTCGGCCCGCACCCATGGCGCACGCACGATCGAACCGAACAGCCCCGCTCGCATTCGGCAGTGACGTCCGACGATCACGTTCTCGAGTGCGGTCATCGCGCCGAACAGGCGGATGTTCTGGAACGTACGAGCGATCCCGAGCTTGGTGATCACGTCGGGCCGATCGTGGGTGACGTCGCGACCGGAGAACACGATTCGCCCGCTGCTCGACTTGTAGAGGCCCGTGAGCATGTTGAAGAACGTCGTCTTGCCGGCGCCGTTCGGGCCGATGATCGAGACGATCGACCCGGCTGGGATGTCGACCGAGACCTGGTTGACCGCAACCAGGCCGCCGAACACCTTGGACACGGCCTCGGCGCTGAGGATGGACGCCCCAACCGCGGTCTGCTTGGGGGCCGGGACCTCGATGGTCATCGCACGACCTCTCCCGGCTCGGCGGCGGCCCAGGACGCTCCGGGCTCTCCGAGTTCGGTCTCGCCGATCCCCCGGGTGAACTCGAGCTTTCGCCGTCGCTCGGGGATCAGTCCCTGCGGGCGCAGCACCATGACCAGCACGAGCAGGAAGCCGAAGATGCTCACCTGCAGATCGGTCAGATTGAAATGCAGACCGAGGTCGCCGGGGATTCCGTTGAGCACGTCGGGGATCAGGTAGTAGTTGATGTTCGACAGCAGCAGGGCCCCGACCACGACTCCCCAGATCGATCCCAGCCCGCCGAGGATGACCATCGCGAGGACGAAGATCGAGAAGCCGAACTGGAACTCGCCAGCGTCGATCAGCGTCGTGTATGCGCCCAGGAATGCGCCCGCGATGCCGCCGAAGGCCGCGCCCAGGGCATAGGCGTACAGCTTCGTGCGGACCAGCGGGATGCCCATCGAGACGGCGGCGACCTCGTCCTCGCGCAGCGCGATCCAGGCCCGTCCCAGCCGGGAGTCGCGGACCCGCACGTTGACGAACAGCGTGATCAGGACGAGCGCGAAGATCGCGTAGTACCAGGGTCTGATGTTGAGCTGGTTGAAGGTGCCGACCCCGGGAAGGTACGGCGGGTCGGTGCCGCTGATCCCGAGCTCACCCCCCGTCAGCGGCATTCCGAAGATCTTCAGCGACGGTCCCTGGAGCGCGAAAACCCGGATGATCTCCCCGAAGGCGAGCGTCACGATCGCGATGTAGTCGCCGCGCAAGCGCAGGGTCGGCACGCCGATCACCGCTCCGGCGCAGGCGGTCAGGAGCCCCGCGCAGATCAGGATCAGCACGAAGTTCAGGTGGATGCCCGGCAGCGTGGCCTGTGGGCCGTGGGCAAGCACGTGCACGTGAGCTTTGAAGAACCAGCCCGAGCCGAGCCAGCCGAACGTGTAGGAACCGAGCGCGAAGAACGCGACGTAGCCGAGGTCGAGCAGACCGGCAAAGCCCACGACGATGTTCAAGCCGAGCGCGAACATCACGTAGGCCAGGGCCAGGATCTCGGTGTTGATGAAGTTGCTGGTCACCGAGAACAGCTGGGGAAGCACGATGCCGAACGCGATCAGGAGCACGGCCGCGGCGCGCGGCCACCACGGAGGAAGCAGGCGGCCGATCGCCGCTCGCCACTCCGCAAGCTGCGCGCGCAGCTCGTTCATCCGGCCTCCCTCGTCTCCTCGCCGAGCAAGCCTTGCGGGCGGAGGACCAGGATGATGATCAGCAGGCCGAACACGAAGAACGGCGTCCACTGAGGCCCGACGCGGGCGTCGATGGTCTGCTGGATGACACCGATGATCAGCCCGCCGATCACGGCGCCGCGAATGTTCCCGATGCCGCCCATCACCGCCGCGGTGAACGCGATCAGACCCGCCTCGAATCCCTGGAGGTACCAGATCGTCGTCTCGTAGAGCGCGTAGACGAGCCCGGCGGCGCCGGCCAGGGCACCGCCGATCAGGAACGTGAGCGAGATCGTCCAGTCGACGTTGATCCCCATCAGCCGCGCGGCCTCGGGGTCCTGCGCGGTCGCGCGCATCGCCCGGCCCTGGCGCGTGCGGCCGACGAACCATGCGAGCAGGATCACCAGCGGGATCGTGACCGCGACCGAGAGCACGTCCGCCCGATGGATCACCACCCCTGAGATCTGGACCACGGTCTTGTTCTCGCGGACCAGGTCGGACACGCCCACCGTGGACCCTCCGCGCCACAGCAGCCCGACGTTCTGGAGGATGAACGAGAAGCCGACCGCGGTGATCAGCGGAGCCAGCCTCGGCGCGGTGCGCAGTGGCCGGTAGCCGACGCGTTCGATCAGCAGGTTGAGCGCGCCGCACACGATCATGCAGACGATCAGCGCGATTGGGAGCCCCACGACCAGGCCGAGCGTCGAGGTTCCCAGGCCAATTCCGATCGAGCTCCAGAAGCTGACGCCGGTGAACGAGCCGATCATGAACACGTCACCGTGGGCGAAGTTGATCAGCTCGATGATCCCGTACACGAGCGTGTACCCGATCGCGATCAGCGCCCAGATCGCGCCGTTCGAGATGCCTTGGACCAGGTTGGTGCCGAGGTAGGTGAGGTCATGGATCCTCGTCGCGTGCCCATGGCCGAACCCGCTGTAACCCTGGAGCAGGTCGTGAGCGGCGAAGTAGACGGGGAACGCCACCAGCAGCGCGACCAGCCCCCATCGGCCGGCCGCTCGCCGAATCTCGAGCAGCACCTTCCTGGCCGCCGGCGGTGCGGTTCTGCTGGGGAGCGATCTTGCTTCCATGAAGCCCCGGTTCAGCCTAACGGCGGAGCGGGGCCGCTGCAACGGCCCCGCCCCGGGTTTGGCCGGTCGTTATTTGACTGTGATGGTCTTGAAGAACTCGGGGTTGCCGTCCGAGCCGACCTTGTACAGGCCGTACGACTTGAGCGTCGTGTCACCGTTCTTGTCGAACCCGTAGGTGCCGATCGCGCCCTGGTAGTTCTGGGTGGCGAACAGCGCCTTGACCACAGCTGACTTGCTGTTGCCCTGGGCGCCCAGCTTCGCGATCGTCGCCAGCCCGAGCTTCATCGCCTCGTAGCCGTAGATCGAGTACGGGTCGGGGTTCGAGTCGCCGTACTTCGCCTTATAGGCGGCCAGGAAGTCCTTCCCACCCGGGTAAGTGGTCAGGCCCTGCGTCGCCACCGTGCAGAAGAACAGCGGCGCGATGCTCGCGGGGAACCCGCCCTTCGACGGATTCGTCTCTCCGCCCGAGCAGACGCCGTCGCCGCCGAAGATCTTGGCGTTCGGGATCGCGGAGTTGATGTCCTTGACCAACTGCACCTCGCCGGGCGGGTCGAACGCGGTGTAGACGCAGTTCGCGCCCTGCGACTTGATCGACGAGGCGTAGGAACGGAAGTTCGGCTGAGTCGGATCGAGCGGAGTGAGGCTGGTGACCGTCAGCCCGTACTTCGCTTGATTCAGCTTGACCTGCGTAGCCAATCCGACGCCGTACGGGGTCTTGTCGTCGGCCACCGCGACCCGCTTACATCCCTCCTGCTGCATGGCCACCAGGCCCGCCTGGCCCTGGATGGTGTCGCGGGGGACGATCCGCAAGTAGGTCCGGGTTCCCGCCGGGTAGTACTTCTGGGGCTCACCCGGCGCGGTTCCGGGGTCGTTGGTGGTCAGGCCCGGGTAGGTGTTCGCGGGACTGACCTGCGCCAGACCGCCCTGGTTGGTGATCGGGATCTCGACCTCGGCACAGCCCGAGTTGAACGGGCCGACCATGTACACGGCCTTCGGGTCGGTCGCCGCCTTGCGGGCGTTGGCCTGGCACACGTTGAGGTCGTAGTTGGTCGGCGATGTCGCTGTCGAGTCGTCCAGCGAGATGAAGTTGACCTTCCACTGGCCGGCCTTGCCGCCCGCTTGCGACAGGGCGAGCTCCTCGCCCTTCAGGGCCGGACCCGTCTGGGCGCTCACCGCCCCCTTGAGCGGCAGATCCGAATAGACGTCGATCGTGTTGCCGCCCGAGCTGCCCCCGGAGCTGCCGCTCGAGCCCGAGCTGCCACTGGAGCCGCCGCTGGCACTGCTGCTGCTCCCGCTCGAGCCGCATGCGGCGATGACGAGCGCCGCCGCTGCGACAGCACCCAACGATATTGCCCTGCGTAGCCTCATGTTTCCTCCTCTTCTGACCCCAAAGGGGTCGCTTTCGCTGCGCACGCTAATGCCGCCGCCGGAAGAATCCAAGGCCGCCGACGAGCCTTTTAACCAAACGTGAACCGGGATTCAGGGCCGGGGCAACGAGTCCTTCTCGGCCCGTCCGGGCAAAAGACGGCGCGCGCCTACTCTCGCCGGACCAGCAGACTGTGGGAGCGGCTGAGCGTCACGAGCCGTTGCCCGGCGAGCCGGAGCCCGCGTCGCGGGAACGACACCGATACCGAGCAGACGGTCAGGCCCTCGCCGAGCGTGATCACGGGCAGCGTTCGGCGCCACTCTCCACGGGTTTCCTGGGCCATTCGGACCGCGGTTTGCAGGATCGTCGACTGCAGGGTCTCCCGGCGCCGGACGAGGTTCTCGCGCTCGAGATCCAATCGCCGCCGCTCCTGGCGTACCGCGGCCTGCCGGCGCTCGAGATCGCGTGCCCGGTCGGCGAGCGCCGAGCGCCAATTCTCGGCGTCGGCCTGGAGCGTCCTGGCGAAGCTGAGCAGCGTCGCGAGCTCGGCTCGCAGCGCTACTGGATCGCCATCCCGGCGGTGGGCCAGAGCCACGCGCTCGCGCAGGGCGGTGAGCTGGCGGCGTAGCTCCTGGTGCTCGGGCTCTGCCGGCTGGTCGGCCTCGGCCAGCACGATCTCGGTGGCCGCCGCGGCGTCCTCGATCGAGACGCCCAGCTGGGCGATCTCGGACGCAAGGCCGGTCTGCGGGTCGGCGCCCACATGCGGATTTTCCCGCCGTGCGGACCGTGCGTCAACGCGGGCCGACTACCGGTTAGGCCTGCCGCCGGCGCGCCGCCAGCCTGGCCAGCGTGACCGCGATCACCAGGGCGCCGCCGTAGAACACGTCCTGCACCCAGCCCTGCGCGCCGAGGAGCTGGAGGCCGGTGATCCCGGTGACCAGGAAATAGGTGGCGACGAACACGCCCCACGCGCTGTAGCGCCCGGGGTTGATTACGGTCTGTCCCAGGAAGGCCCCCGCGAAGGCGGGCAGCAGGTACGGCGGTCCGCCGCCCGGATCGGCTGCGCCGACGACGCCGGCCTGCATGATCCCCGCGATCGTGCAGATCATCGTGGTGGTAATGAGCGCGAGCGCGCGCATCGAGTCGACGCGCAGGCCGGCGAGCCGCGCCACGTCGCGACCTTCGCCGACGAACAGCAGGTGGCGGCCGAACGGCGTGTAGCCGAGCGCGTACCACAGCAGGATGCAGATGAGCAGGCCGATGTAGAAGGCGATCGGCAGCCCGAGGAAGGTCGTCTGCATGGCGGTGATCAGGTTCTGCGAGATCCCGCCGATCGTCACGGAGTTGCTGATGCCGAACCCCAGGCCGCTCAGGAAGGTTCCGACTCCGAGGGTGACGATCAGCGACGACACGCCGATCCGCACGATCACGAACGCGTTGAACCCGCCGATGATCAGTCCGGCCACGAGCGTGGCGATGATGGCCGGGATCAGCGCCCAGTGGTGGTTGACGTTGAGCCACGCGACCATCGTCGCCGCGAAGCCCATGACCGAGGCGACCGACAGGTCGAACTCGCCCGCGGTCAGCGACACGATCAGCCCGAGCGTGATGACCAGCTGTACGGCCTGCGTCCCGAAGATCGTCTCGAAGTTCGACGAGGTCGGGAACGTGTGCGGCCGAAGCAGCGAGAAGAACACGATGATGATCGCCCACAGCGCGAGGATCCCGTAGCGCTCGGTGAGCTCCACCGGGTTCCAGAACGAGCGCACCCCGCCGGCTCGCCCGCGACCGCCTGCAGGCGGCTGAGCGCCCGGGTCGGGCGCGGCTTCGTTCGCGACGGCCGCGGTCGATTCGCGGTCCTCCATCGGGCGGGAGCTACGTGTTTCGGCCACGAGTCAAGTGCAGTTTGACGGCGCGCGGCGCGAGGCGTGCGGCGTCGCCGCGCGCTTCGCATACTGCATGCGAACCGTTCGCATATTGCATACGATTTTGGTAGCGTAGCGATCCGCAAGGCGCGTGTCTACCGCGACGCTCGAAGAGAGGGAGCCCATGTTGAGCCGACCGAAGGGTCTAGCTTCGCTGCTACTGGTGGCGGCGTTCGCCATGCTGCTCGCAGCTTGCGGCAGCTCATCCTCGTCCTCGTCTGCCAGTGCCGGCAGTTCGGGGAGTTCTGGCAGTACAAGCGGTTCGACCGCGACCAACAGTTCGGGCTCCTCGGGCGTCTCACAGGCTCAGCAACTCGTCTCCAAGGCCGAGCAGGAGCCGCCGTTCAACGGTCCGACGAGCAAGGTCGACATCGCCAAGGCCAAGGGCAAGACCGTCTACTACGTGAGCTTGACCGAGGAGATCCCGGCGCTGCACGAATGGGGTGTGGTACTCGCTCAGCAGCTCAAGGAGGCCGGCGTCACCACCCAGAAGTGCGACGCCAAGGGCAGCCCCGAGGGGATCACCAGCTGCCTGACGCAGGCGCTCTCGTCACACCCGGACGCGATCGTCGCCCAGGCTCTCGACACCAAGTTCATCGCCTCCTACATCTCGCGCGCGAAGGCGGCGGGGATCAAGTTCATCACCGCGCAGACCGGCACGCCGGGAATCCCGACCACGCCCGGAGACGTCGCCGAGGTCACCTTCGACTATCCCGCCGTAGGCCGGATGCTCGCCGACTGGTTCGTCGCCGACTCGGGATGCAAGGCGGGTGGGCCGCAGATCATCACCACGACGAGCAGCCGCCAGCCTTCCGCCGCCGAGGTGGCCGGGATGCAGGGCGAGATCAAGAAGCTGTGCCCCAGCCTCAGCCTTCCCGGTGTCCAGAACGTGCTGATCCCGGACTGGCCGACCAAGCTCCCGACGCTGACCCGGTCACTGCTCACGCAGAACCCGAACCAGAAGTATCTGCTGCCGCTGTACGACGGCATGACGATCTACATGGTCCCGGCGATCACCGGCAACCTGAACTGGTCGAAGTCGGTCAAGGTGGCTTCGTTCAACGCCACGCCGGTGGTCATGCAGAACGAGCTCGCCAAGCAGTCGCCTCTGGCCGCCGACGTCGGCGGGCCCAACCAGTGGTACGGCGTGGCCCTGGCCGATCAGACGCTCAGGGTGCTCAGCGGCGCCCAGCCCGTGGCCAGCGAGAACGTCCCGCTCAGGCTCTTCACGCGCGACAACATCGGATCGATCGACGTGAAGAAGGACGAGTCGACCTGGTACGGGTCGGTCAACCCGATCTGCGAATACCACAAGCTGTGGGGGCTGCCCTGCAGCTGAGCGGGCCGTGACGATGTCCACGGAGAGGGGCGGGCTCGCGCTCGAGGCGGAGCACCTCTCTAAGTCCTTCGGCGGCGTTCGCGTCCTCGATGACGTGAGCGTCGCCGTCAGACAAGGCGAGATACACGGCCTGGTCGGGGCGAACGGATCGGGCAAGTCGACCCTGATCAAGATCCTTTCGGGCTACCACGTTCCCGACGGCGGCTCGCTCAGAGTCCGGGGAGAGGACGTCCCGCTGCCGATTCCGCCCGACCGGGCCACCCGCCTCGGGTTGAGCTTCGTGCACCAGGACCTCGGGCTGACCCCTCAGCTCAGCGTGCTCGAGAATCTCCGCGTTGGCCGGTTCACCACGCACGCCGGCTGGCGGATCAGCTGGCGCGAGCAGCGCGCCGCCGTGCGCGCCGCGCTCGAGCGCTTCGACCTGCGCATCGCGCCCGAGACCAAGGTGGAGCGGCTGTCCAGCGTCGAGCGGGTCCTGGTGGCGATGGTGCGAGCGTTCTCGGACCTGGAACAGACCCCGGGCGGGGTTCTCCTGCTCGACGAGCCGACCGCGTACCTGCCCCGTGACGGGGTCGAGCGGCTGTTCGACGCGGTCCGGAGGGCGGCGCAACACGGAGCCGGAGTCGTGTTCGTGAGCCACCGGCTCGAGGAGATCAGCATGCTGACCGAGCGCGTGTCGGTGCTGCGCGACGGACGGCTGGTCGGCACCGCCGAGACCGCGGAGATCACCGAGCCGCAACTGGTCGAGATGATCGTCGGGAGCAAGATCGGCGCGGCGAGCTTCCCGGCGGCGCACGGCGGTGAGGTGCGACTGACCGCGCGATCGCTGGGCGGCAACGTGGCCACCGACGTGAACTTCGAGCTGCACAGCGGAGAGGTCCTCGGGATCACCGGGCTGATGGGCATGGGACAGGAAGAGGTTCCGTACCTGTTGTTCGGAGCGGCACGCGGGACCGGGGAGGTGAGCACCGACGAGGGCCGGGTGTCGATCGCCGACATGTCACCGCGCCGGGCCATGCGCGCCGGCATCGCGCTGCTGCCCGGTGACCGTCAGGGAGCGAGCGGGGCGGGAGGCCTGTCGGTCAAGGAGAACGTCACGCTCCCCACGGTCGAGCGGTTCTTCACCGGCGGTTTTCTGCGTCCGGTGCGCGAGCAGGCGCACGTACTCGAGATCCTGCGCCAGTACGACGTGCGGCCGGTGGCGCCGGCGCGCAAGCTCGAGACGCTCAGCGGCGGCAACCAGCAGAAGGCGCTGGTCGCGAAGTGGCTGGAGCGCAAGCCGCGCATCTTCCTCATGCACGAGCCGACCCAGGGCGTCGACGTGAAGGCGCGCGAGGAGATCGCGGGCGTGATCGCCCAGATCGCCGCCGACGGCGGTTCGGTCCTGCTGTGCAGCTGCGAGTACGAAGACCTGGCCCGCATCTGTGGACGGGTGCTGGTGTTCCGCAACGGCCGGATCACCAGCGAGCTGTCCGGGGACGCTCTGACCAAGGACCGCATCATCGAACGCTGCTACACGACGGAGCTCGCGGCATGACCGCGGTCGAGCCCGAGTTGGCTCCCGACCGCGACGCCGACCCCGGCGCTGGCCCGCTCGCCGGAGTGCGCGTGATCGAGCTCGGCCAGCTCCTGGCCGGCCCGTTCACCGGACGGCTGCTCGGCGACCTCGGGGCCGAGATCATCAAGGTCGAGGCGCCCGGCCAGCCCGATCCGATGCGCGACTGGGGGCACGCCCGCTACGAGAATCACTCGCTGTGGTGGCCGGTGCTGGCCCGCAACAAGAAATGCATCACGCTCAACCTGCGAAAGGAGCGCGGCCAGGAGCTGCTGCTCGAGCTGGCCCGCCGGGCCGACGTGGTGGTCGAGAACTTCCGGCCGGGGACGCTCGAGCGCTGGGGGCTCGGCTACGAGCGGTTGAGCGAGGTCAACGAGGGCATCATCCTCGCGCGCGTCTCGGGGTACGGGCAGACCGGCCCGTACGCGTCGCGCGCCGGCTTCGCCTCGGCCGCCGAGGCGATGGGCGGGCTGCGCTACATCAACGGCTTCCCGGACAGCCCGCCTCCCCGCATGGGGATCTCGCTCGGCGATTCGCTGGCCGGCATGTTCGCCGCGCAGGGAGTCCTCGCCGCGCTCTACAAGCGGGACGCGCTCGGATACGGCCGCGGCCAGGTCGTGGACGCATCGATCCTCGAGGCCTGCTTCGCGCTGCTCGAGGGGGCGGTCCCCGAGTACGACCGGCTCGGCATCGTCCGCGAGCCCAGCGGGACGTCGCTGAAGGGCGTCGCCCCTTCGAACATCTTCAAGTCGCGCGACGGCAAGTGGATGGTGATCGCCGCCAACCAGGACAAGGTGTTCCGGCGGCTGTGCGAGGCGATGGGACATCCCGAGCTGGCCGATGACGAGCGGTTCGCGACCCACCTGGCGCGGGGCACCAACCAGGAGGCGCTCGACGGGCTGATCGCCGACTGGGCGGCCGAGCACGACGCGACGCACATCGACGAGGTCCTCAACGAGGCCCACGTGGTGTGCGCGCCGATCTACACGATCGCCGACATCTTCGAAGAGCCGCACTTCTGGGCTCGAGACATGCTGCTCACGCACAACGATCCCGAGTTCGGCGAGTACATCGGGCCGGGCATCGTCCCCAAGCTATCGGCCACGCCGGGCTCGGTCCGCTGGTCGGCTACGTGGCAGGTCGGAGCGCACAACGACGAGATCTACGGTGACCTCCTCGGCCTGTCTGCGTCCGAGCGGCGCGAACTCGTGGACGAGGGGGTGCTGTGAGCATCACGGTCTGCGACGTCTGCGCCCGCGACGGCCTGCAGAACGACCCAGCCCATCTCGAGCCGGCCGTCCGGGCCGAACTGGTCAACCGGCTGGCCGACGCCGGCGTGACCGCGCTCGAGGTGGCCTCGTTCGTCAACCCCAAGCTGGTGCCCCGGATGGCCGGCGCGGAGGAGGTCGTGCAGGCCATCGAACGCCGGCCGGGCGTCGTCTACAGCGGTCTGGTGCTGAATGTCCGCGGCTACGAGCGGCTGGCCGCGTGCGAGCTCGACGAGGTGCATTTCGCCGTGGCGGCCAGCGAGACGCTGAACCGGCGCAACCAGAACGCGAGCGTCGAGGAGTCGCTGGCCGACGCGGAGCGGATCATCGAGCGCGCGCACGCCGACGGCCGGCGCGCCACCGTGATCATCGCCGCCTCGTTCGGATGCCCGTACGAGGGCGCGATCGACCCGGCCAGCGTCCTGGCGGTGGCCGAGCAGGCGGCCGAGGCGGGTGCGGACGAGCTCGTGCTGGCCGACACGATCGGCGTCGGCGTGCCGCATCAGGTCCGCACGCTGGTCAGCGGGGCGCGCGAGCACGGGCTGCCGGTCGGCGTTCACCTGCACGACACGCGCGGCACCGGCCTGGCCAACGCGTACGCCGCGGTCGAGGCGGGGGCGACATCGCTCGACGCCTCGGTCGGCGGGGTCGGTGGCTGCCCGTTCGCCCCCGGCGCGACCGGCAACATCGCCACCGAGGATCTCGTGTATCTGCTCCACGGCGAGGGATGGAGCATGGGAATCGATCTCGACGCACTGATCGCGGTGGCGCACTGGCTCGAGGAGCAACTCGGGCACCCGGTTCCCGGCCGGGTGCAGCGCGCCGGTGACTTCAAGGCGGTCTCGGCCGCCTCAGCCCTAGAGAGGAGAGACAGGTAATGGCGTATCGGCTCGGCGTGGATGTAGGCGGCACGTTCACCGACGTGCTGGTCCTCGAAGAGGAAAGGGGCACGCTCACGCTCGAGAAGGTGCTCTCGACTCCCGAGGATCAGTCGGTCGGGGTGCTCGAAGGAGTGCGCCAGGCATGCCGGCGCCTGGGCGTCGAGCCAAGCGAGCTCGATGCGATCCTCCACGGCTCGACGGTCGTGACCAACCTGATCCTCGAGGGAAAGGGCGCCACCGGTGGGCTGCTCACGACCCAGGGCCACGAGCAGATCCTGCACCTGGCGCGGGCCTGGACGCCGGGCCCGCTGTACGGCTGGATGGGCATGATCAAGCCGAGCCCGGTCGTCGAGCTGTGGCGCACCCGCACGGTCTCGGCCCGGATGAGCGCGGCCGGCCAGGTGGTTCGCGAGCTCGACGAGGGCGAGGTGCGCGCCGCGCTCGAGGAGCTGGTGGCGCAGGGAATCGAGTCGCTGACGATCGCGTTCCTGAACTCGTACGTGAACCCCGAGCACGAGCAGCGGGCCCGGGACATCGCGCTCGCCGCGCATCCGGACCTGCCGGTCTCGATCTCATCGGATCTGGTCTCGGAGTACCGCGAGTACGAGCGCACGCTCACCGCGGTCCTGAACGCGTACGCCAAGCCGCAGGTGGCCAAGTACGTCGATCACCTGGAGTCCTCGCTGAACGAGGCCGGGTTCTCGGGACGGCTGGACATCGTCCGCTCCGACGGCGGCACGATGTCGGTCGCCTCGACCAAGGACCGTCCGATCGACATCGCTTTCTCGGGACCGTCCGGTGGCGCGGTCGGTGCGGCGTACCTGGCCCGGGAGATCGACCTGCCCGACGTGCTGACGATCGACATGGGCGGGACCTCCACCGACGTCGCCCTGTGTCAGGGTGGCACGCCGCCGATCAAGCGAGACGCCCAGCTCGGCTACTACCAGTTCCAGTCGCGATCGGTCGACATCCACAGTGTCGGCGCGGGCGGCGGCTCGATCGCCTACCTGACCGCGGTGGGGTCTCTGCGGGTGGGTCCGCGGAGCGCTGGCGCCGCCCCGGGACCGGCCTGCTACGGCCGCGGTGGGACCGAGCCGACCGTGACCGATGCCAACGTCGTGCTGCACCGGATCCCGCCGGGGGCGTTGCTCGCCGACACGCTTCAGATCGACGAGGAGGCGGCCAAGCGCGCGGTGCAGCCGATCGCCGACGGGCTCGGGATCGAGCTGACCGCGGCGGCCGAGGCGATCCTCTCGATCGCCAACGAGAACATGCATGCGGCGCTGCGGGTGGTGAGCGTCGAGCGCGGGTACGACCCGCGCGACTTCGGGTTGATCGCGTTCGGCGGGGCCGGGCCGTTGCACGCCAATGCCCTGGGTCGCCTGATCCACGCCGACCCGATCGTGATCCCGCCCACCCCCGGTGTGCTCAGCGCGTTCGGCTTCCTGGCCTCCGACGTGCAGAACGAGTTCGCGCGGACCTACCTGCGCATCCTCGAGGAGACGCCGGCCGACGCCCTGGCCGAGCTGCTCCGGAGCTTGCGGGCCGAGGGCGATGAATGGCTGGCGCGCGAAGGGATCGCCGATCAGGCCCGGGCGTTCGAGTTCTTCGCCGACTGCCGCTACCACATGCAGGACATCCAGATACCGTGCCGTCTCGGGCTCGACGAGCTGAGCAACGGGTACGCGGGGCGGCTGCGCGAGCAGTTCGAAGGCGAGCATCGCCGCCGCTATGGATTCGATCTCGACGTGCCGATCGAGATCGCCACGATCCGCTGCGTCGGCAAGGGCGAGCGGCCGCTCAAGCTCTCACAGGACGGCACCAACGGGGCCGCCTCGGGTGAGGGCATCGACCGCCATGAGCGCGTGTTCTTCGACGGGGAATGGTTGGAGACCCCGGTCTACGAACGCCGTCACCTACGAGCAGGTCAGGTGATCGATGGGCCGGCGGTGGTCGTCCAGCAGGACACGACTGCGGTGGTGGAGCCCCGCTACCGCGCGGTCGTCGACGGTTACTCGAATCTGATCATCCGCGAAGCAGGAAGGGAGTGAACATGGCCACGCAGGTTGAACGCTCCGAGCTGCCGGACTTCGTCCGCGAGCACGACATCGACCATGTCACCCTCGACATCATCGAGAACACCCTGTCCAACGCCCGGTTCGAGATGGACCGGGTAGTCGAGACCACCGCGGTCAGCCCGGTGATCCGTGAGCAGTCAGATCAGTTCCCGCTGATCGCCGACCGCCACGGGCGAATGGTCATCGGACAGTTCGGATCCGCGATCAACACGATCCTGCGCAACTCGCCTTACGAGGCGTCCGATCTGCGCGACGGCGACGTGATCGCGATGAACGATCCCTACCTGTGCGAGGGCGCGATCTCGCACTGCCCCGATCTCCTGATCCTGCGGCCGATCTTCTTCGACGGCGACCTGGTCGGTTACTCCTCGCAGTGGGGCAACCTGATGGACGTGGGCGGCACCTCGCCGGGGAGCATGCCGATCACCGCCAAGAGCATCTACTACGAGGGCATCCGCATGCCCCCGATCAAGCTGTATGACCAGGGACGGCTGAACGAAGAGGCGCTCAGGCTGTTCTGTCACAACACGCGCACGCCGAAGATGGTCGAGGCGGACATCAAGGCGATCGCGGCCGGGACGGCGGCCGGTGCGGCGCGGGTGCGCGAGTTGTGCGCGCGGTTCGGCAAGGACACCTACCTCGAGGCGTGTGACGCGATGCTCGACCGCACGCGGGCCGGCGTGATCGACCTGATCCGCAACCACCTGCCGGACGGCGAGCGCTTCGAGTTCACCGACTACGCCGACGACGACGGACTCGGCAACGGGCCGATCAAGCTGCAGATGGCGTTCTGGCGGGACGGCGACACGATGAACATCGACTGGTCGGGCACCAGTCCAGCCGTGCCGGGATCGGTGAATTTCTACCTGAATCCCGAGATGTTCAAGATGTTCATGGGCGTGTTCCTGATCATGGCGTTCGCGCCGGATCTGGTGTTCAACGACGGTTACTACGACGTGGTGAACGTCACCTTCCCGGAGAACTCGGTGCTCCGTCCCGACTTTCCCGCGCCTGTGGGTAACCGCCTAAGCCTGATGGCCCGCCAGTTCGATGTGGTGGGCGCGGTGTTCTCGAAGGCACTGGCCCAGTTCGCGGTGTCCGGCAGCTACGGGACCAGCCCGAACTTCATCTTCGCCGGCACCGACGAGCGGGGTGAGCCGTTCCAGGTGCTCGAGATTCTCTACGGCGGAATTCCTGCCCGGCCGGTCGGCGACGGCCTCGATGGACACACCTGGTGGCCGCTGTTCAAGGCCGTGCCGACGGAGTACCTCGAGAAGTACTATCCGCTCGAGATCGAGTCATACCGGGTGCGGGTCGACTCGGGCGGAGCCGGCTATCACCGTGGTGGTCACGGCGTCGCCAAGACGTACCGGTTCCTCACCGACGGGACGATCTCGTTCCAGGACGATCGTGCTCACACCTTCCCCTGGGGTTACAACGGCGGGCGGCACGGAGCGAGTTCCGAGAAGCTGCTGGTTCACACCGACGGAACCGAGGAGCGCCTGCCGTCGAAGGTCGAGACGCTCCCGGTCAAGCGCGACGACCGGCTGATCTTCTCGACCGCGGGCGCCGGTGGGCTCGGCGATCCGCTCGACCGCGAGCCCGAGCGCACGGCGGCAGACGTGCACGCCGGCCTGGTCAGCGTGGAAGCCGCGGCATCCCAGTACGGGATCATCGTCACGGCCGAGGGCGAGGTCGATCACGAGGCCACCGAGCGCGAGCGGGCGCGGATGCGCTCCGAGCGCGATGCGCCTTCGGAGTTCGACTTCGGACCGCTGCCGTCGATGGAGGAGCTGCGCGAGCAGATCGCCTCCGAGCGGCGCGAGTTCGACGCGCGGCTGGCCGGACGTGTCACACACACTGGCTGAGAAGATCCTGTTGGCCCACGCTGAGGTCGACGACCTCGCGCCGGGTGACATCGTGATGGTGCGCGTCGACGCGGTCATGGCCAATGACGTGTCCGGGCCGGTCGCGTTCCGGCAGATGGAGAAGATGGGCGCGCGACGCGTGTTCGATCCGGGCAAGGTGGTCATGGTGGCCGACCACTTCGTTCCGGCCAAGGACGCGCGGTCGGCCGCGCTCCAGAAGCGCCTGAAGGATTGGGCACTCGATCAGGGAGTGACCTACTACGACCAGGGGCGAGGCGGAATCGAGCACACGCTGCTGGCCGAGGAGGGTTGGATCGTGCCCGGCGAGGTGATTGTCGGCGGTGACTCCCACACCTGCACCTACGGGGCGCTCGGCGCGTTCGGCAGCGGCCTGGGCTCGACCGACATCGCGGCGTCGCTGGCCTTCGGCGAGTTCTGGCAGCCCGTGCCGGCGACGATCCGGGTGCAGTTCACCGGGCGCATGCGCGGCTTCGTCTCCGGCAAGGACCTGATCCTGGCCGTGATCGCCGAGATCGGGGTGGCGGGTGCCACGAACGCGGTCCTCGAGTTCGTCGGGGACGGCGCGCGGGCACTGTCGATCGACGAGCGCCTGGCCGTGGCCAACATGGCGGTCGAGGCCGGCGCCGAGACCGGTCTGTTCCCGGCCGACGATGTGACCCGTGAGTATCTGAACGATCGGGTCACGCGCGGGTGGGAGGAGCTCCGCTCCGACGAGCAGGCCGAGTTCTCGCGCGAGTTGCACATCGAGCTCGATCGGCTCGAGCCGCTGGTCGCCGCGCCGCACTCGCCCGGCAACGTGGTGGCACTCGGCGAGGTGAGCGGAACGCCGGTCGAGCAGGTGTACATCGGCAACTGCGCGAACGGCACGATGACCGACCTGCGCCAGGCCGCGGCGGTCCTGAGGGGCCGGCGGGTCCATCCCCGCGCGCGCGTGGTGATCGTTCCGGCCACCCAGAGCATCTACCGCCAGGCGCTCGACGAGCGGTTGCTTGACACGTTCGTCGAGGCGGGGGCGATGGTGTCGACGCCGACGTGCGGCGCATGCTTCGGCGGCGGCATGGGGGTCCCGGGGGAAGGGGAGACCGCGGTGACCACGACCAACCGCAACTTCCGCGGGCGGATGGGCTCACCCGACGCCCAGGTGTACCTGGCGAACTCCTACGTGGCCGCCGCGGCGGCGGTGGCGGGTGAGCTGATCGATCCCTCCGAGCTGATCGAGGCGCCGGCGCGATGACGATCGCCGGCCGGGCGGTGACGATCGCCGAGGACAACGTCGACACCGATGTCCTCTATCCCGGGACGTACCTGAACGTCGACGACCCCGAGGAGATGAGCTCGCACCTGTTCGAGGGGCTCGACCCGGGGCTGCGAGACGAGATGGGACCCGACACGATCCTCGTCGTCGGCGAGAACTTCGGCGCGGGCTCCTCGCGCGAGCACGTGCCGCTGGCCATGAAGGCCTCGGGCGTGTCGTGCCTGGTCGGAAAGAGCTTCGCGCGGATCTTCCGGCGCAACTGCCTGAACCTCGGCCTGCCGCTCGTCGATTGTCCCGGGGCGGTGGCGAGCGCCGGGAGCGGGTCTCAGGTCGAGGTCGATCTCGACGGCGGCGTGGTGGCGGTGGAAGGCGAGCGCTTCGAGATCGCGCCGATGCCTGAGTTCATGCGTGAGATGGTCGACGCCGGCGGTCTCATTTCGTGGCTGGGTCAGCGTCGCGAATTTCGCGAGCGCTGAGCACCGCGATCGCCTCCTCGAGGCTCACCACGTCGCCGTACTTCGCGTCGATGTCGGTGAGCGACGCCTCGTGCGCGCTGGCCGCGCGGTCGGCCACCGCATCGCGCGGGACGACGACGCTCAGGCCGTGTTGGAGGGCGTCGACCACGGTGGCGCGCACGCATCCCGACGTCGACGCGCCGGCGACCACGAGCGTGTCGCAGCCGGCCGCGGTCAGCATCGGTTGCAGCGCGGTCCCGAAGAACGCGGAGGCGAACAGCTTGAGCAGGACCGGCTCGTCCGCGCGCGGGGCGATCCGCTCGTCGATCTGAGACCAGCGTGAGCCGGGCGTGAGCATGGCCAGCGCGGGAGCCTTGGCCAGGAAGGCACGCGCCACTCGCTTGGCGCCCTCGTCGTACTCGAGCGTGGTGAACGCGACCGGCGCGCCGCCGGCCCGGGCCGCCTCGAGCAGGCGTGCCGTGGCGGCGACCGCGGCGTCGGTGTCGCAGTGAAGCGGCGACTCGGGATCGGTGAACCCGTAGTTGAGGTCGATCACGACGAGGGCCGGCCGCCGGCCGGCGCCCTGGCGCCCGCCGAACCCGCGCTCGCCGTAGACCTCGCCGGCGTCGCTCACGGCTGCCAGCGCCCCAGGCCCAGCAGGTCGTTGACATCGTCGAACGGCATCATCCGATCGCGCAGCCCCATGCTCGTTCCCGTGCTCTGGAGCTCGTCGAGCAGGTCCTGGTAGACCCGGGCGAACAACCACGTCTGCGTGCTCGGGAAGATCACGATCTTGTAGCCGAGGGCCTCGAGCTCCTCGGCGGTCAGCGCGGGTGAGCGGCCGGTTTCCGACATGTTGGCCAGCGAGGGCCCGTGCACGTCGCGCGCGATCCGGGCCAGCTCGTCGCGCGTGCGGGGCGCATCCACGAACGTCACATCGGCGCCTGCCTCGGCGTACGCGTTGCATCGATTGATCGCGTCGTCGAGACCGTTGACCTGGAGGGCGTCGGTTCTGGCGATCACGAGCGTGTCGGGGTCACGACGCGCCTCGAGCGCCGCACGGACCTTGAGCACCATCTCGTCGCGCGGGATCACGCGCTTGCCCTCCATGTGGCCACAGCGCTTGGGGAACACCTGATCCTCGATCTGCACGGCCGCAGCGCCGGCCCGCTCGAGCTCCTGAACCGCGCGCTTGACCCCGGGCTCGGAGCCGTACCCGGTGTCGGCGTCGACCAGCACGGGGACGTCGGCCACCGCGGTCATGCGCAGGAGGCTCGCCGACACTTCGCCCAGCCCGACCAGCCCGATGTCCGGCAGCCCATGATGGTGGGCCGCGACGGCGTAGCCCCCGTGGTAGACGGCCTCGAAGCCCGCGCGCTGGGCCAGCGTGGCCGTCAAGCCATCGTGTGCTCCGACCGCGACGACGATACGGCGATCGTCCAGGCGCTCTCGGGACAGCGTTCTCATAGGCTTGTACTTTCCATACAATACGCAGGCCGAGAGGGCAAAGCAAGAGCCGCGCGCCGCGCCGGCGGGGTATCGAGAGAGACGACCCGCGCTCAGCGAAGGGCGCGAAGCGCGATGTGCACCTCGCCCTGTGCGGTGGCCTGCGAGTAGGCCCTGGTCAGTGCCCCGCGCGCGTTGTTCAGGTGATGTCGCATGTCACGCTCGGCGCGGCGTGCGTCATGACGCTCGAGGGCGGCGAGGACGCGACGGTGGTACTCGAGCGAGAGCTGAAGCTGCTCGGGCGTGTACCAGGCGTAGGACTGATAGATCAGCGGAACGGCGCGGATCTGGTTGACCATCGAGTACAGACGATCGGCAGCGGCGGCGTCGAGGATCGTGTCGTGGAAGATGCCGTTCTGGATCACGAGATGCTCGAGGTCGTCGGGCCGGAGGTCCTCCATCGCATCACAGCTGCGACGCAGGCGTACGAGCTCGGCGTCGGTGATGCGGGTCGCGGCGCGGCGGGCCGCGTATCCCTCGAGGATGCTTCGCAGGTCGTAGATCTCCTCGAGCTCCGACGGGGTGTAGCTGCGCACGATCGCCCCGCGGTGCTGAACCACCTCGAGTACGCCTTCGGCCTGGAGGACGGCGATCGCCTCTCGCACTGGGGTGCGGCTGACCGCGAGCTCGCGCGCGATCATGTCCTCCTTGAGCCGCTCGCCGGGGCGAAGCCGTCCCTGGAGGATCGCGTCCCGGATCGCATCGGCGACCATCGTGCTCGTCTTACGCGCAGGAAGAGGGCCACCGAGCACAGAGGAATTCTACCGGTCGGGGTCCCGGAGCCCGGCCGGTACCGGCGCGGTCTGGGCGCCGGATCAGGCGTTGATTTGTTTCGTTCAGCGAAACACGATTGTGGGTGCGGGATGGGTTGATAGTTCCGGGGTCGCGTGGTTGACTGGATGTGGTCGATGGCACTGCCAGGACAAGAGTCGTTCCGTCCAACGGAACAATCGAGATGAGGGAGCTGCTGGTCGGGGATGGTGGGCCGCTGCTGCTCCCCGGCGCGCCGGACGCGCTGACCGCACGGCTGATCGAGCAGGTGGGGTTCGAAGCCGTGTACGTGACCGGGGCCGGCGTGACCAACCGGCACCTGGCGATGCCCGATCTCGCGCTGATCACTTTGAGCGAGCTCGCTGACCACGTCGAGGCGATGCGGGGCGCGGTCGAGATACCGATCGTCGTCGATGCCGACACCGGCTTCGGCGGGCCGCTCAACGTGCGCCGAACCGTGCAGGTGCTCGAGCGGCGTGGAGCGAACGCGATCCAGCTCGAGGATCAGGTTTTCCCGAAGCGCTGCGGCCACTTCGCCGGGACCGAGGTGATACCGGCCGATGAGATGGTGGCCAAGCTCGACGCCGCGCTCGATGCGCGCCGGGACGATTCGCTGCTGATCATCGCCCGGACCGATGCCCGCCAGGCGTCCGGCCTCGAGGCGGCCCTCGAGCGAGCCGAGCGCTACCGGGAGGCCGGCGCCGACGTGATCTTCGTCGAGGCACCGCAGTCGCGCGAGGAGCTGGCCGAGGTCGGCCGGCGGCTGCGCGGGCCGCTCCTGGTCAACGTGGTCGAGGGCGGGGCCACGCCGCAGCTCCCGGCCGGCGAGTTCGGCGAGCTCGGCTTCTCGATCGTCCTCTACGCGAACGCCGCGCTCCGGGGCGCGCTGTGGGGGGCGCGCGGAGTGCTCGATGAGCTCAAGCGCACCGGCTCGACCGCCGGGGCGCTCGACCGGATGCTCGGTTGGGATGAGCGCCAGCGGCTGGTCGGGAAGCCCTTCTACGACGAGCTGAGCGATCGATACGCGACGCCGCGGGAAGCGCCGTGAGCGAGCGCTTCGACCTGCGTCTGGCCGGCGGGCAGGTATTGCTTCCCGGCTCGGAGCTACTCGCCGTCGACGTGCTGGTTCGCGACGGACAGATCGCCGGGCTGTGCGCGGCCGATGCGCGAGCCGACGCGGCCGAGGAGGTCTCGGTGCGCGGCCTGACCGTCCTGCCCGGAGTGATCGACGCGCACGTGCACCTGGGCCAGGACATCACCGTGCCCAGGACGCCGGCGGATGCGAGCGCCGAGACGCACGCGGCCGCGGCCGGCGGCGTGTGCACGCTGATCGCCTATCTGATGACGGCCCAGCCCTACCACGCGGTGTTCGATCAAGCGGTCGCGCTGATGGAGGCCCACGCGGTGATCGACTTCGGGTTTCACTTCTGCATCGTCACCCGGGAGCAGCTCGCGACGCTGGCCGACTACGTCGGCGAGCTCGGCGTCTCGTCGTTCAAGTTCTTCATGAACTTCCGCGGCGATGAGGGCAGCTATCTGGGTCTGCCCGGCAACGACGACGGCTTCCTGTACGACCTGATGCGCGCGGCCGCCGATGCCGGCGCGATGGTGGATCCGCACGGCGAGAACATCGAGATCGTCTGGAACCTGCGCGCTCAGGCGCCGCCCGACGGGCTCTCGCCGCTGGCCGTGTGGAACCACGTGCGTCCCGACTTCGTCGAGTCGGAGGCGCAGCAGCGAGCGGCGTTCCTGGCTTCGGTGACCGGGGCCTCGATGTACGCCGTGCACGTGACCAACGCGCAGACCCTCGATGTGCTCGAGCGCCAGCGCGCGCGCTACCCGAACGTGTATCTCGAGACCTGCCCGCACTACCTGACCCACGACGTCGACTCAGAGTTGGGGCCCGTGGCCAAGGTCAACCCGCCCCTGCGCACCGCGGCCGACCGCGAGGCGCTGTGGGGGGCGGTGGCCGACGGGCGCATCAACGTGATCGGCTCCGATCACGTGCCCCGGCACCGCTCGGCCAAGGACGGCGACATCTGGAAGGCGAGCGCCGGCTTCCCGGGCCTCCAGACGCTGCTGCCCGTGCTGATCTCCGAGGGCGTCCACAAGCGCGGGATCCCACTGGCGCGCGTCGTGGACGCGGTCACCCGGGCCCCGGCGAAGACGTTCGGCCTGTGGCCGTCCAAGGGGCAGGTGGCGATCGGCGCCGACGCGGATCTCGCGATCGTCGATCTGAGCGGCCGCCACACGGTGCGCGCGGACTCGCAACTGAGCGGCGCCGAGTACTCGATCTACGAGGGCTGGGAGCTCACCGGCAAGGTCGAGCACACGCTGGTGCGCGGCGCGTTCGTGCTCCGCGACGGCGAGATTTGCCGCGACGGTGGTGGTCGCTATCAGCATCGTTCGCACAGCGGCGCGGCAGCCCATTTGGAGGTTTCGCGGTCGTGAGCGAGACACCCTGGGCCGGCGTGATCACCGCCGACGACGAGGCGCGCTACGAGGCGGCCGGCTTCGGCCGGCCATCAGGCGCGGGTCGCCATCCCGCGCTTCTGATCATCGACGTTCAGTACCGGACGGTGGG
>DATFDC010000610.1:0-7950 GCA_035252415.1 Solirubrobacteraceae bacterium | reverse complement strand
CAACCGCCGGACGCGCTCCTCTCCCGTGGGCTCGAGGTGCATCCGTTCGGGTCTGGTCAGGAGATGGAGGTCTGGATCGACCGCAGCTACGTCCCGGCCGGCTACGGCTGGAGCTTCCCGGCCGGCCAGGAGGTTCGGATCGGCGTCGGCTCGTTCGACCCGCGCTTCCACGTCAAGGAGCCGACGGTCCGCCTGGCCACCGACCTCCACGCCGAGACCGTCCGCTACCAGGGCAACTGGATCCCGCACGCCCTGCGCCCCGCCACCGAGGACGGCGTGTACTTCACCGGCGACTCGGCCGGGCATTGCCTGCCGCTCACCGCCGAGGGAATCCGGACCGCGCTGTACTTCGGGATCGCCGCGGGCCGCGAGCTGCGCGAGGTGATCGCGGGCCGGAGATCGGCGTCCGAGGGACTGAGGCGCTACCACGAATTCAGCGCCTCGCACGCGCGCGCGTATGCCTGGATGCTCAAGGTCCAGCGGCTGGTCCCCCGCATCGCGCCGCGCCTGCTGGCCGGCTCACTGCGGGCGATGCAGAGCCGCCGCTTCCTCGACTGGTCGTTCAACCACTACCTGGAGATCGCCCACCCGCGGTTCGTCGCCGCCGGAGCGCGGCCGGCTCGGACCCCGGTCAGTGTGCCCTGATCCGGACCGTCCGCGAGGCGAACGCCCAGTTGCCCCAGCTGTCGGTGGAGCGGAGCATCACTCGGTAGTTGCCCGGGATCCGGAAGCTGTGGGAGACGCGGCGGCCGGCGTCGGCGTGACCGTCGCCGAAGAACCACTGGAAGCCGACCATATGGCCCTCACGTGCGGAGCCGCGCGCGAGGAACGAGACGAGTCGGGCTCGGCCCGGAGGATGGGTCACGCCGAACGAGAGCCGATCGGACTTGGCCCGTGGCTCGCAGCCCGAGTTGGCGTTGCTCCACTCTTCCTGGAGGAAGAAGTGCCCGCCGTGGATGGTCTCGTTCCACGTCGTACCGGGCCCGCCGAGGCTGGGTCCGAAGCTGGTCAGGCACAGGTCGCCGTCTTCGTTGCCACGGCCGTCGATCCAGGCGTCGCCGTCCGGGTCGGTCACCATCTCGTTGTGCTCGTGGCTGATCGTCGAGATGGTCGGATCGGCCGGGCTCGAGTTCGGACGCGGGTTGTTGGACTGGCAGTGGCCGGGCACCGCGTTGTAGGGGATCACCGCGTACATGATCCCGTTGGGAGTGTCGGAGTGATAGCCGCAGTAGCCGCTCACGCTGCCACCGAGCGCACAGCTCATCGAGCTCGCGTCGGTGCAGCTGCCCAAGCCGCTCGGCGTGACCAGGAAGTACACGTCGCGGTCCGTGCTGGGCAGGTGATCGGCGGCGATGACGTGCTCGATCTCGGTCTCGAGTTGCTCGTCGGTCATGCACACGCTCCAGCCCGGCCCGGTCATCGCCGGTTCCGTGCAGCCGTTGGGCGGGAGCGGATCGGTGGCCGCCACGACGCCGCCGTAGGTCGAGTCGTAGGCCGCCGGGCCGCTTGAGTCGGTGTACTGCCCGCTTAGACCGTAGACGTTGCCGGGTCGGTGGCTGTCGGCCGCCACGTCGATCAGGAACGACTCGATCAGCGACTGGTAGGTCGGGTCGAAGGCCATACCGGAGCCGCTCGGAGCCCAGAAGATGACGTGCGTGCGGTTGGAGTGGAGGACCGGACCGCCGCCGTACGGGAGGTTCGCGCGGTGGGACGCGATCTGGGCGTGGAAAGTACCCGCGCCGGTGGGCACGTCGCCGACCATCCCCCCGAAGAACTTTGCCTGGGCCGCTGCCGGGAAAACCAGCAGCACGGCGCCGAGCAGCGCCAGCGCGCCCCTGATCGTGTGTCGTGTCACTTCGCGGCCAACCAGTCCTGTCCCACGCCTACCTCGACCGCCAGCGGCGGATCCATCTCGAATGCGCCCCCCATCTGCTCGACGGCGATCCGGCTGACTTCCGCCGACTCATCGGCCGGTCCCTCGAACAGCAGCTCGTCGTGGATCTGGAGGATCATCCTCGAGCGCAGGCCGGCTTGCTTGAGGGCCTGGTCGCAGCGCACCATGGCCACCTTCATGATGTCGGCCGCGGTCCCCTGGATCACCATGTTGACCGCGAACCGCTCGCCCTGCTTGCGCAGCTCCCAGCGCCGCGCCCGGAGCTCCGGGACCTGGCGACGGCGGCCGAACAGGGTCGAGACATAGCCGTGCTCGGTGCCCTGCTCGATCGTCTCCTCGATCCATCGGGCCACCGCGGGGAAGCCGGCCATGTAGCGCTGGATGAACTCCTCGGCCTCCTCTTGCGGGATGTCGAGCCGGTCGGCCATGCCCCATGCGGACAGCCCGTAGACGATGCCGTAGTTGATCATCTTCGACTTGGATCTCATTCCCGGATCGATCTGCTCCGGTGTCACCCCAAACACGCGACACGCCGTAGCGGTGTGGACATCTTCGCCCTTTCGGAAGATTTCCTTTAGCGCGTCCTCGCCGGCGATGTGGGCAAGCAGGCGAAGCTCGACCTGCGAGTAGTCGGCCGAGACCAGCAGATCGCCCGGCTCGGCGACGAAGCAGGCCCGGATCTCGCGGCCCAGCGGGGTCCGGATCGGGATGTTCTGGAGATTGGGGTTGTTCGAGGACAGCCGCCCGGTGGTCGCCGCGGTCTGGTTGAACGTCGTGTGGATCCGGCCCCCCGCATCGATCAGCAGCGGGAGCGCGTCCAGGTAGGTCTGGGCGAGCTTGGTCAGCTCGCGCCAGCGCTCGATCTTGGGGATCACCGGATGCTCGTGCCGGATCGCCTGGAGCACCCGCGCGTCGGTCGAGTAGCCGGTCTTGCCCCGCCGCTTGCGCGACAGGCCGAGCGTCCCGAACAGGACCTCCTCGAGTTGCTTGGGCGACCCCAGCGTGAACTCGCCGACCCCGCAGATGTCGAAGATCTCGCGCTCGAGCTCGTCGGCCTCGGCCTTGACCCGGGCCGAGATCTCGCGCAGCCGGTCGGTGTCGAGCTTGCACCCCTCGAGCTCCATCGCGCGCAGGATCCGCACGAGGGGCAGCTCGACCTCGTGGAGCAGATCGGTGAGCCCGCGCCCGCGGATCTCCTCGCGCTGCCAGGCGGCCAGAGCGCCGAGCAGCAGCGCGTCGCCGGCGGCTTCGTCGGAGAGGTCGGTCCCGAGTCCCCGCTCCTCGGTCAGCTCGCGGAACGGGTAGGCGCGCCGCGCCGGCTCGAGCAGGTAGGCGGCCACCTCGGTGTCGTGGGCGAGCACCGCGGGCACCTCGCCGAGCGCCTTGGCGTCATGGGCGATGACTCCTCGCCGGGCCACCGCGCGCACCACGTCCTCGGCGGACGCGGCCTCGCCGGCCAGGACCTCGGCCGCCCCGTCCGCGTGCACGCCGAAGCGCCAGCCGAGATCGGGTGAGAACAGTTGGTCGGGCGGCGCCTCGGGCGCCCGGACGGCGATCGCCACCTCGCGATCGGGCAGTCGCCGCAGGTCCTCGACCTTGACGCCCGTGCGTACCCGGGCGGTGAGCGCCTGTTCGGCCTCCGGGGCGGGCGCTGCCGCGTCGGCCGAGCCGAGCGCCTCCTCGAGGCGGCGGAGCGGCTCGCGCAGCTCGAACCTGCGGAAGGTGTCGCGCAGCTTGGAGCGGTCCGGGGTGGTCGCCGCGAACGTCTGGAGGTCGAGCTCGACGTCGATGTCGCGCTTGGCCGTGGCCAGCTGCTTGGAGATCCGCGCGACATCGGCGTGCTCGGTCAGGTTCTGCTTGCGCTTGGCCCCGGAGATGTCGTCGATGTGGGCCAGGACCTCCTCGAGCGTGCCGAACTTCTGCAGCAGGTCGGCCGCCGTCTTGTCGCCGATGCCCGGTACGCCCGGGATGTTGTCGCTCGTGTCGCCTTTGAGCCCGATGAAGTCGGGGATCAGCTCGGGCGGGATCCCGTAGCGGTCGATCACGCCCTGGCGGTCGTACACGCGCGTGTCGGTGATCCCGCGCGAGGTGGTCATGATCTTGACCACGCCGTCGTCGACCAGTTGGTAGGCGTCGCGATCGCCCGTCACCACCATCACGGGGATCTTGGGATCTGCGGTCCGCGCCTTTTCCACGATCGAGGCGATCACGTCGTCGGCCTCGAAACCGGCCACTCGGAGGTTCCGGTAACCGAACGCGTCGACCAGCGGCTCCAGATGGGGCCACTGCTCCTTGAGCAGGTCGGGGCGGGTGCTCCGCTGGGCCTTGTACTCGGCGTAGACCTCCTTGCGGCCGGTGTCGCCGGCGTCCCACACCACCACGGTGGCCTTGGGCCCGTAGTCGGTGAGGATCTTGACCAGCATCGAGGCGAAGCCGAAGATCGCGTTGGTGGGGACCCCGGTCGAGGTCGCGATCGACTCGGGCAGGGCGAAGAACGCCCGGTACGCGAGGCTGTTGCCGTCGATCAGAAAGAGCTCGTCCTGCGCCACTGATCTCAGGCTATCTCGCACCGCGGGCGGCTCGCCGGAAGCTCAGGCGCCGCCCCGGGCCGGGACCGCCTGCCAGAACGTGAGGCGCCCGTCCACGAGGCCGTACACCCCGTAGCGGCGCAGAGTGGTGTCGCCGTCGCGGTCGATGCTGTAGGTGCCGAGCACGCTGCGACGGTCATGGGTGGCGAACAGCGCCGCGCGCACCGCCGAGCGGATCGCGGGCTCGGTGCCGCGATCGGTGGCCCGCCCGATCGCGCTGAGCAGCAGGCTCATCGACTCGTAGCCAAAGATCGAGTCGGGCTCGACCGGGCCGTAGCGCCTCTGGTAGGCCGCGGCGAAGGCGCGCGCGGACGGCGGGTACTGGTTCCCGGCCAGCGTCGGGGCGGTCAGCACCACCCGCGAGTCGAGCGACGGCGGGATGCCTCCCTGGGCATGATCGGTGTACGTGCTCTCGGCCAGCCCCGCCGACCCGAAGATCTTCAGCTTCGGCATCGTGGCGGCGAGTTGCGTGGTCAGGCCAACCGCGCCCGACTCCGCGTCGGCGCTGATCAGCACGCAGTCGGGATGCGTCTGGGCCACCCCGGCGGCCACCGCCCGGTAGTTCGGGGCGTTCCGCGGGAAGGCCTGGAGCCCGACCACATGCAGCCCGGCCTTCTGGGCGACCAGGTCGAAGCTCCGGGCGGCGTCCGCCCCGTCGACCTCGCCGTCGTCCAGCACGTAGGTCCTGTCGCAGCCCAGCCCCCGCTGGGCACGAACCTGAGCAGTCGACTGGACGATGTCGTTGGGGACCACCCGCACGAACGTCCGCACCCCGGTGGGGTAGTACTTCTGGGGCTCGCCCGGGAACGCGCTCGGCCCCGCGGAGGTCAGCCCCACCGCGGTGCTGCCCGGGCTCACCTGGGGAATTCCGGCCCGGTTGAGCGGTGGGATCGACACCGCGCTGGCGCCCGAGTTCAGCTCGCCGAGATACCCGATCGTGGTCGGATCGAGCACCGCGGCGCGGGCGTTGAGCGTGGTCTGCCCGGGGTCCCAGCCCCCGCGCTGCACGGTCGCGTCGTCGAGGACCTTGAGCGCGATCTTGTACTCGCCGATCCGGCCGTGTGCCTGGGACAGGGCGAGCCGGGCGCCGGATACGACGGCCTGGCCGCTCACCCGGGAGACGCCGCGGAGCGGCACGCTCGCGTAGATCGTGAGAACCCGGCCGTGGATCCGGCCATCGGGCTTGTCGGGCTTCTCCTTGCTGCCGCACCCGGCGAGCACGGTGAGTGCGGCGAGCACGGCGACGGTCGCGATCGCCAGCCGCGCCCAGCCCACCGGCCCCGTGCCACCCGTAGCCCGTCTCACCCCTGGACTTGCGCGAACGGCACCAGCTTTCCCTGCTGCACGCGACTGAACACGAACGGCGCGATGCTCGTGTCGCCGCTCGGGTTCATCGAGTAGGTGCCGAGGACCGACTCGCGGTTCTTGAGGGACAGGAAGTCGCTGACCACGGTCGAGCGATTGTTCGCCGCCGTACCCGCCTTGTCGAGCGCGGCGAGGACCGCCGACATCGCCTCGTAGCCGAAGATGGCCTGCGTCACCGGCGCGCGACCGTAGGTCGTGGTGAAGTCCGTGACGAACTTCGAGCCCGCCGGCGTGAGGTTCTGCTTCAGGAAGCCCGGCGCGGACAGGTACAGGTGCCCGGCCCCGGTCAGATGGCCGGCGATCGTCGGGTCGGCCAGGGCCGATGGTGCGAACAGCTTGATCTGCGGATTCGCGGCGGCGGCGCGCTGGAAGAAGCGCGCCGCGGCGGCCGGCGAGCTGCCGCCATAGAACGCTCCGTCCGCGCCGCTCAGGCTGCTTGTCACGGTGAACGTTCCGGCCGCGTCCTGCTTGACCACGTTCGCGATCGCCGCGCCGTACGGCCCGCCGTCGTCAGTCACATACAGCTTGGTCACCCCCAGAGCCTTCATCTCCTGCACCTGGGCCTTGGCCTCGTGCGCGCTGTTCGGGACCACGCGGGCAAACGTCTGGTGGTAGGTGCTCTTCGATTCGTAGTACGTGTCGGGGGAGCCAGAGACCACCGGGCTGGCCTGGGTCAGCTCGAGCGCGGTGTCGGTCGGGCTGACCTGGAGCAGGTCCGCCGCGTTGGTGATCCCCAGCGAGGCGTACGAGGAGTGCGGGACGATCTCGCCGAGGTAGGCGATCGCGGTCTTGTCCTGGATCGCCGTCCGCGCCTGGTCCGAGATCCTGGCGCTCACGACCCTCGTCTGGACCGTGAAGCCGCCGACGCTCGGCTGACCTTGCTTGAACGCGAGCTGCTCAGCGGCGAGCACGTCCCGGGCAACCTGGGGCTGGCTGGTCGGCGCGTCGCTGAGATAGATCGTGAGCGTCTTGCCCGAGACGGTCACGGACGAGCCGCCGGATCCACCGTTCGAGGTGCAACCCGCGATCGCCACCACGAACAGCGCACACGCGCAGGCCGCCCGTCCGCGTGCGAGCACCCGGCTTGACACGGTCGGCTCCGGCTATTCCCGCCGACCGGGCAGGAACGGGAGGAGCTGGCGGACGCCGATCGCGATCAGCACCATCACGATCGCGATCAGGATCGCGTCCAGGCCGCTCACGTTGAGCGCCCACAAGATGATCCACAGGCACAGGCCGGCGGTGGCGGTGAGGATCAGACCCATCGCGGGTGAGATGCTACCGGGCGAGCGGTGCGGGCTACCGGGCGAGCCCTGCGGAGAACTCGCGCACGAGCGCGCCGACCGCGGCCACCGGATCCTCATCCTCGCCGGCGGCGCGCACCAGGCGCGTGCCGACGATCACACCATCGGCGCCGGCAGCCGCCGCGGCCGCGGCCTGCTCGGGGGTCGAGATGCCGAAACCGACGGCCAGGGGAACGCTCGTGTTCGCCGCGGCTCGGGCAAGCACACCCGCGAGGCCGTCCCGCAGTGCGCCGCTGCGCTCGCCGGTGGTCCCGGTCACCGACACCGTGTAGATGAAGCCGCGGGCCTGGGCGCCGATCCGGGCGAGCCTTTCCTCCGGCGTGGTCGGCGCGATCAGCGGAACCAGCGCCAGCCCGCGCTCGTCGCAAGCCTGGAGGACGGCCGGGGCCTCCTCGAGCGGCAGGTCGGGGACGATCAGGCCACTCGCACCGTTTTGCAGCAGCGCGTCCGCGAAGCGCTCGAGCCCACGGGCCATGATCGGGTTCGCGTAACACATCACGACGACCGGGACGTGCTCGGCGATCGGGCGGGCCACGTTGTCCAGGATCTCGGGCAGTGTGACCCCGGCCCGGAGCGCGGCGGTCCCGGCGGCATGGATCACCGGGCCGTCGGCCAGCGGATCCGAGAACGGAACCCCCAGCTCGATCAGGTCGGCTCCGTTGCGCGTGTATTCGATGCCGATCCGCCGTGAGGTCTCGAGGTCCGGGTAGCCGCCCATCAGGTAGGGCATGAACGCGGCCCGGCGGCCGTTGGCCCGCGCCGACTCGAACGCCTCGGCGATCCGCTCGAGCCCGGTCAT
>DATFDC010000609.1:0-12978 GCA_035252415.1 Solirubrobacteraceae bacterium | reverse complement strand
GCGGTCGATGACGTCTTCGGCACGCTCGACCTCGATCCGACCGCGGCCGACAACCCGGATTAGGACCTCGTCGCCCGCGGCCAAGCCGGCATCCTTGAGGACGCTGACGGGGAGCGTGACTTGATGCTTTCTGGAGACTCTGCTCATCGCTTTACCATTTTACTAAGGCGTAAAGCGAACGGTCCTGTGCGCCCCGCTTCGGCTTCGGCTTCGCGTGTTCGCCGAGCCGTCGAGGGTCGCGCCTTGCGTTTAGCCGAGCTCGCTCGCTTCGGCTCTCTGCGCCGTTTGGGGAGACTTGCCGGTGACGCAACGGTTTGCCACAACACCAACAGCCGATTGCATGCCCAAAACGAAGGCGACGACCGGAATCGAACCGGTGTAGACGGCTTTGCAGCGCGTCGAATTCAGGTCATCTGAGTTATTGCAGGACTTTGAGTTCTCTCGGATGCTCTGAGTTCTGCTCGGTGCTCAGAGAACTCCTGAGTTTGGGGAGACTCTCGGGGAGACCCCAGGCCACCGCCGACCCGGTCGCACACTTGATCGAGGAGAACCACCGATGGAGGACCGAGCCCCAAGCTAGATGAGATCGACGAGGCGGACGCCAGGTTCCGCCGGTCACGCACGCTCGACGAGCTGACGGCGGGCGTGCCGGTGATGACGTCTGTGGACGACCTCGCGATCCCGGAGCTGAGCGATGAGGAGTGCGAGGCGTTCCAGGCGGCGCCGAAGGACGACTGACCGGCAGGGTCGTCGTCGATACCAACGGGCGGCTGAGGCAGTCGTGCTTCGCCGCTGACACGTCTGTGGCGACACAGCGCGGCCGGAACGCTCCGGCAGCAGAGGCGTCCTTGGGTGTCCGGACGAACGGGTGCGCACAGCACGGACTCTCACGTCGCGGGATTCGAGTAAGCCGATGGCGGCGATCCCGCCAGAAGCCGTGGCGGGGGCGCGGGATTCGGAAAGCGAGTTATCAGGTGATGCTTTGAGCCGGCCTTTATCGTGGTCCGGACGGGCAGGTGGGGCGGTAGGCGCGATTCGGCAACACGGCGTGCCATTCGGAACGGGTCAGGTTACGTCCGACCACGCCACACGCGAATTGCACCCACGTGTTCACATTCATCGGCCACTCGATCGCGCTCGACGCGAGTTCGACGAGAAGCCGACCCCTGGGCTCGAACAGGACCTCCGGAACGGTTCCGGGGTAGGGTCCGAATGGGTCACCCAAGCGCGCGCGGGACTGGAGGTCCCATAGGCTGACCGTGTGGTCCGTCGAGGAGAGTGCGAAGCTGCGTCCGTCGGGCGAGAACGAGATGGAAGCGACCTCGCCCGTCGCGACCTGGATCGGAGCGGCGGTCGGTCTACCCGTCTCTGGGTCGAGCACTACGACCTGTCCGGCTCCGGTACCCACGCCGAGCAGCTGCGACCCGGGCACGATGTCGAACGTGCTCGCATTCACGCGGTCGCCCAGCTTGAAGATCTCGCGGCCTGTGCGAGCGTCCCAGGCCACCAGCGCCGATCCTGAGCCCGTCCAGCAGCAGCCGAGCGCTACGAGCTCGCGCCCGTCGCGAGTGAACGTCACCCCATTGGGGCCGTACGGCAGAGCATGGGTCTGCAGCACCTCGCCGGTGGAGATCCGCACGACCTCGACGCGATTGTCGGCGCCGCTGGGCGGACCCGTTTGGACTGCCAACAGCCTGCCGTCGGGACTGGCGGCGGTCCACCACACGGGTTGAGCGAAGCGCAGCGTGCGGGTGACGCGGCCGCGGTCAAGCGCCCAGAAGGTGACCCGTCGATTCACCCCACCGGTGATCAGCGTCCGCCCGTCGGGCATGAACGAGATCGCCCCAGCGATCGCGCCGTCGCGGGCGGGAAGGGTGCGCAGCAAGCGGTGCGTGCGCAGGTCGATTACCGCGACCGTGCCGTCACCCTGGTCGGTCGCCATGAGCGAGGACTGGCGATTGATCGCCATGCAGGGGGTGTCGGGACATTGCTGGCCGGGCTTGTTCCAGCTGAACGAGAGACCGAGGCGGTGTGCGCCGGAGAGGTCGAACGCGGTGAGGCTGCCGTCTTGCTGGCCGGAGATCAGGAGGTCGGTGCGTGGCTCCAGGGCCGAAAGGGACCGCGGTCCGGCTTGCGCCACGAAGCTCTCGATGATCTTGCCCGAGGCGACATCCCAGACGTGTAGCCCGTCGGTTGCCGCGCCTGCGAGCTGCGAGCCATCAGAGGTGAACGCCAGGGTGCGGATCCAGTGGTCCGGCAGATTGGCGATCAACGCCTGATGCATGCCGGTGTGCAGGTCGAGCAACACGACCGATGCGCTCTGATCTCCGGAGCTCGGGCTGTTCTGGCCGAGGGCAACCTGGTTGCCGCCGGGCGCCAGCGCGGGCACTCCACCGAGTCCGAAGCGCCGCACGATCTGGCCGGTACGCGGATCCCAGATCAGCGTGTCGCCCTGCTGCGCGGAGGTCAGCAGCTTGCCGGATGCCGTGAACACGATGTGCGGATCGGCCTGACCCGGACGTAGCGGGTAGCGCCGCTGCCAGCGGACACGACCCGTCGATGCGTCGAGCATCACCAGGCGCGAGGTGTTCGGAATTGCGTCGCCGTCGGGATCGTCTTCCTCGGTCAGCGCCAGGTGCGCGCCGTCCGGTGAGTAGGCCACGTCCTCGAAGCCGATCACGGCCTCCGGCTGTGGCGGGGACCCGTTCCACGACAGGATCCGCCGCGCACGACGACTGGCCACATCGATCGCGTACAGCTCCGAACGGTCGGGGCCGACCGCCACGGCCATCACGGTGTGACCGTCGGGAGAGAAGCTCAGGTCACGTTGCCCGACCGGCTCGTCGAGTCGCACGACCGGCCCGTGCGTCCTCCATCCCGCGAGATCTATGAACCGGATCGTGCCGGACGCATCACCAACCGCCAGGAGCCCTCCATCGGGGCTGACGTGAAGGGCGGTGATCTGGACGTTGGACGGGCGGATCAACCGGAGCAGGGCGGGGTTCTGCTGCAGATCGGCGAACAGATCGCTGCGGGTCTCGAGCCTGTCCTGGAGCTTGAACCCGGTCAGCGCGAGTAGCAGCGAGTGATCCACGTTCGGATCGCTCAGGGCCTGTGCTCCGAGTCTCTCGGCGTCGGAGGTGACGGCCTGCGCCTGGGCATGGCTTCGCTGGATCAGCGCCACGACCCCGGCGGTTACCGCGACGAGTAGCAACGCGACCGCTCCCGCAAGCAGTCCGCGGAGTCGCCGGTTGGCGTGTAGCTGCGCGTGGCGTTCACGGCTGGCTGCTTCGAGGCTGGAGTCGAGGAAGCGGCGTTCGGTGGCGTTGAGGTCTTGGCCGTGGTGCTCGGCCCATTCGCCGGCGGCGGCGAGCCGCGCGCCGCGGTACAGGTCGGAGGGGTCCTGGCCGCCGGTGTCCCACAGGCGTGCCGCCGTCCCGAGTTGACGGTGCAGACGGATCCCTTCGCGGTCCTCTTCCAGCCAGCCGCGGAGCGTGGGCCATTCGCGGATCAGGACCTCGTGCGCGACCTCGGCGGTGTCCTCGCCGAGCGTGACCAGGCGCGCCTCGGCGAGCCGCTCCAGGAGCGACTCGACCGCTTCGGGCGGGACGCCCTCCGGGACGAGCTCCTCGATCGTGGCGCGGCGGCGTGATTCGGCCGCGCCATCACCGAGGTCCGTGAGGCGAAGGAACACGCTGCGGGCGATCTGACGACGCTCCGGTGGAAGGGAGGCGACCACGCTGTCGGCGGTCTGCGCGATCGCGTAGCCGACCCCGCCCGTGGCGCGGTACGCCCCGACGGTCAGGGTGCGTCCGTCGCGCCGCTCCCAGGTGGCGCGAAGCGCGTGCGAGAGAAGCGGCAGCGCTCCGGGCTCGCCGGCCACGTCGCGTACGGCCAGTTCGACCAGCCCCGGCTCGAGTCGCAGCCCCGCCAGACGGGCCGGCTCGATCACCGAACGCGCGAGCTCGTCCTCGGTCATCGCCCCGAGCGGGAGCTGGTTGGCTGCGACGGCACGAGCGAGCTTGGGATGAGCCATGAGCTTGCCGTACATGTCGGCGCGCACCCCGATCGCCACCGGACCACGCACCGCCAGCAGCGCATTGATGAAGGCCTGCCGTTGGTCCGGGTCGTGGCAGAGGGTGAACAGCTCCTCGAACTGATCGACCACCACGAGCCGAGCTGGATCGTCGTCGAGATCGAGGCACGGCGAGCCGCCCGGCGTCAACAGCACGGCGCGTTCTATGCCGGCGACTTCGCCGGCGCGGACCGCGGCGATGAGGCCGGCGCGCAGCACGGAGGACTTGCCGCTGCCGGACGCACCGACCACCGCAACCGGTCTTCCAGGCGCGAGCCGCTGGATGAGCTCCTCGACCACCACCTCCCGGCCGAAGAAATAGTCGCGGTCCTCCGCCTCGAACGCGGGCAGGCCGCGGTATGGGCACTCGGTGGCCGAGAGCGGGGCCTTGAGGTCGGCGGCCTTGACGGCATAAATCCGCTCGGGCGCCACGAGCCCAGCCAAGCGGTGCGGCCCGAGATCGACCAGCTCGCAGCCGGCGGGTAGATGCCGGCCAACCAGCTCCGCGGTGACCGATGAGAGGAAGATCTGGCCGCCGTCCGCCTGCCCGCGCAATAGGGCGGCGAGGTTGACCGATGGGCCAAAGTAATCCGTCCCTCGGCGCTCCGCCTCGCCAGTGTGAATCCCGAATCGGGCGCAGATGTGAAGACCCTCGGGCCACGGCTCTGCGGCCAGCGCGCGCGTCGCGACGATTGCCGCCTGGAGCGCGCGCGGCGCGGAGTCGAACACTGAGACGGTGCTGTCGCCTTCCCCCATCGACTTCAGTAGCTGGCCGTCGTACCGCTCGGCGCAGTCGGCGATCAGCTCGTCGTGCCGCGCCAACGCTTCGGCCATCGCCCGCGGGTCCGATTCCCAGAGTGCGGCGGAGCCTTCGATGTCCGACAGACAGAACGTGACCACACCGGACGGGAGCGCCTCCGCCCACCCGGCACGCAGACGTTCGATCAGCTCTCCTGGGGTGGCCGGCCGCCGCGCGGGATCCGTGGCCATCCCCAGCCGAATCGCTGCCTCGAGTTGCTCGGCCTGGGCCGGCTCGATCCCGTCCCACGTCGGCAGCACCCCCGCCGGCGCGGATCCGGTCAGCAGCGCAAACGCCGTCGCGGCCAGCGCGTAGATGTCGCTGGCCCGCGATGGGCGTCCATCGGCAGCCAACTCCGGCGCGCGGAAGCCCGGCGTACCGGCGCGACGGCGCAGCGCGTTCGGGGCAGAGGAGATGCCGAAATCAACGAGCTTTATCCGGCCGCCCGTCGTGAGTATCAGGTTCGCGGGTTTGACATCGCCGTGAATGACGGGCGGATCCTGCGAGTGCAGATGAGTCAGCGCCTCGGCCGCCTGGGCGAGATACGCGAGGACGCTTGACGGGGCCAGACCCGGTCGGCCTCGATCACGCAGCAGGGTGGCGAGATCCGTGCCCTCGACCCAGTCCATCGCCACCACGTAGTCCTCGCCATCAAAGAAGTCCTCCCGGACCAGCGGAAGCGCCGGATGCGGAGGAACCGCGAGCAGGATCCGTGCCTCGCTCAGCAACTCCGTCCGCGCCTGGCCGTCCCGCACCGGGCGGATCTTCAGGACGACGAGGCGCTCGTGCTGTCGATCGAGCGCCTTGACGGCACGCCCCTCACCGCCCATCCCGAGCAACTCCAGGACCTCGTATCGGTCTTTGATCAACGCCGGCATCGTTGACGTCTTTCACACGTGCGTCCGAGCATCTCCTAACCTACTCACCGTGGGCGCGCAAGTCGAGGTGATGTTTGGGGTGCAAAGCTGGCGGTTCGCGCTCGAGTCCGATCGAATGACCGTCGGCAAGGCGAGCGAGAACGACATCTCGCTCGGTGAGGATCCGACCGCAAGCCATCTGCACGCGATCCTCGAGCGCTTTCCGGCCGGTTGGTGCGTAACCGACCTCGGCTCCTCTAACGGCACGTGGGTGAACGGTGAGCGGATCTGGTCGTCGCGCCGATTGCGGCATGGCGATGAGGTACGCGTCGGACAGACCCGGTTGATCTTTCGCGATCCGCTCAGTGGAGCGGATGCCCAAACCGAGGCCGAGGACGCGCCGCCCTCGCTGACCGTCCGCGAACGGGACGTCCTGGCGGCCCTTTGTCGACCCCTGCTCGACCGTGACATGTTCACCGAGCCAGCCGCGACACGACTGATTGCCGATGAGCTCGTCATCACCCAAGCCGCCGTCAAACAGCACTTGGCCAATCTGTATGACAAGTTCGGCGTGCCGGCCAGTGACTCCAACCGCCGTGCGAGGCTCGCCAACGAGGCGCTCCGGCGCGGGGCCGTGTCGTTGAGCCAGCTCCGCGCCGCCGAGAGACAGTAAGGCTTACGTGCAACCGGGGCTCTCGAGCTCTTCGTCACGGCTCGATCATCCAACTCTCGGGCAGCGGTTTCTATAGCCGACGGGCAGGTACCTCCGTTCCGGTGGGTAAGTCAACCCTTCCCTGCGGGTAAGTAATCAAGCTCACAGCCTCTCGTGAGGGCTAGCTTCTCCTTACCTGCCCGGCATTGCACTGACCCCCGGCAGGGCATATTCGTCCACGTAACCCCGGCTCATGATCACGGCGATGAGAAAAGCGACCGGATCGCCGCACACGCAATCCGGTCCGGGGTTAAGGAGCCAATCATGACCAACCGCACTGCCACAACCGCCGCGATCATCTTGTCCCTCGCGGCCGCCGGCGCCCCGGCGGCGAGCGCGAGGCCCGTGGACTTCGTGCCCGCGAGCCAGCACTCACCCGCCGCTGTCTACAGCCGTCCGGAGAAGTCGCTGATTCCCCAGGGTCGCTCGGCGGTCACCGGACAGGACGGTCAGCGCGTCGCCGGCCTTGCCGCCTACAGGGAGGGCCAACTCGCCGCCTCACTCGACGTCACCTCCCCGGCCACTGAGAACGCGAGTGCGCGAGTCCACGCATCGGAGAACGGGTTTGACTGGGGCGACGCCGGCCTGGGCGCCGCCGCCGCACTCACGCTCTCGGTGATGGCCGTCGGGGGAGCGTTCGCCGTCTCGGGGCGGCGCAGCCGCCGGAGCACCGCAGTGCCGAGCTGACCAGCAATCCGCCCACCGCATCCGGCACGCAGGCCTCGATCATGGCCGCCCTTCCGCCGCCGCCGGAGTTCAGCCGGCTCCGCGGAAGGGCGGCCGGGATCGGCGCGATGGTGCTGGGCGTCGTGGTCGCGCTCGGTGTCGCGTTGCTGTTCATCGGGGTGGTGGGCGCGGATAGGGGGCAGCGGACGGGCGCGGGTTACCGCGCTCCTCGGGCTCCCCGCGAGACACGGCCGGACTTCGGCCGCCCCGCGCTCTGCCCGGATGCCAAACCAATCAATTCGTTTGAGGTGAGTCATGGTCATTTTGGATGTCGTTCTGATGGCGCTCGTGAGCGTCGTGATCGTGTTGTCGATGACGTGGAGCATCTGCACGCAGTACCGCGATCCTGGCTGCGGGCACCTCCGCCTCCACCCTCGTCTGCCGGTCAAGGTGGGGATTGTCAGGTTGGATGAACCCTCGATGACAGTACGCGACGTGAGGACCTCGGCATGACGATCGAGCCAAAGACGCGGCACTCGCGGCGCGGATTCTTGAAGGGCGTGGGCGCGGCCGGCGCGGGGCTGCTGGCGAGCTCGGGAGGAGCCGCCACCTCGGCCTCGGCGGATCCCGCACGCCGGCCGGTGGCGCCGGGACGCTACGCCCGCGCCGCGGCGGGGGCACCGAAGCGCAGCATGGACTTCGGGCGGATCTTTCCTGGCCTGCCCCCGTTCGCCGATGCGAATGACACGGTGCGGGCGGCGCTCATGGAGGTGGGGATGCCGGGCGGGATCCTGGACGCGCGGGATGACCTGGCGGCCGGGCCGCAGGCGCTGCTCCTCGATCCCAGGGTCAACGGCAACCCGACCTCGTCTGATCCGTACGGGTCCAATCCGGATAACCCGACGATGACCGCGGGCTCGACGTTCGTGGGGCAGTTCATCGACCACGACATCACGTTTGATCAGACCTCGACGCTGGGGGTGCCTCAGAATCCGCTCCTCTCGCCGAACACGCGCTCGCCGGCGCTGGATCTGGATTCGGTGTTCGGCGGCGGACCGGGGGTCCGTCCTGACCTGTACGTGTCGAATCCCGATGGGTCGGTGGGACCGCAACTGAAGATCGGCTCGGGCGGGACGCACGAGGACGTTCCGCGCGTGGCCAACGCCGACGGGACGTACAGCGCACTGCTGGGCGACCCGCGGAACGACGAGACCGTGATGATCGCGGGGCTGCATTGCGCGCACATCCTGTTCTACAACCGGGTCCTGGACGACCTGGGCCGGCTGAACCTGGGACTGTTCCCGTCCGCGCACGACGCCGATCGGACCAACCGCTACGTCCGGTTTCGGATCGCGCGCGAGATCACTCTGTGGCACTACCAGTGGCTGGTGGTCAACGAGCACCTGCCGCAGATCGCGGGTCAGTCGGTGGTAAACGACGTGCTGCGCAAGGGCAACCGTTTCTACAAGCCGCCTGCGGGGGATGCGTTCATGCCGATTGAGTTCGGCGCCGCCGCGTACCGCTTCGGGCACAGCATGGTGAGGCCGTCCTACCGGGCGAACTTCACCTCGGGCACCGGTGACAGCTCGAACCCCGGGAAGGACCCGTTCTTCGGGCTGGTCTTCGACGAAAATCAGCCAGCGTTCAGCGGCCCGATCACCACCGACCGCGACGACCTGCTGGGCGGCTATCCCGCGCCCCGGCGATACATCGGCTGGCAGACATTCTTCGACTTCGGCGACGGTCAGGTCAAGAACAACAAGCGCGTCGACACGTCGATCTCGAGCGTCCTGTTCACCCTCCCGTTGCCCGCGATCGCGCCGCACACCCAGACCAGTCCAACGGTGTTGCCCCAGCGCAACCTGCTGCGTCAACTGACCTGGGGGTTGCCGTCCGGCCAGGCCGTCGCCAAGACGATGGGCGCACCCGCGCTGGGACCGTCGAACCTGGGCGACATCGGCGGCGTGTACGCGCCGTTCGGGCGCAGCACCCCGCTCTGGTACTACATCCTCGCCGAGGCCAAAGCGATGACCGACGGCATCGCGCTCGGCCCCGTCGGTGGCCGGATCGTCACCGAGACACTGATCGGCCTGCTGCGCGCCGATCCCACCAGCTACCTCAGCGTCTTCCCACGCTTCAGGCCGTTCCTCGGCGCCGACCTCACCCTCGGCCCGAATCCCAATCCCAACATCGCCGGCAGCCGCGCCTACACCCACGCGCACTTCCTCTACTACGCCGGCGTTGCCGGAGCCGGCGGCTACCGCTGAGGAGCCGTTGTCGGTCGATCAACCAACTGGAGGTTCTCTCATGCTCACCTCGACCCCGCCACTCGACAGGAGGACCCGATGAGGCTCAACATCGCACGCACACTCCTGACCGCCCTGGTGGGCGCCGGCGCCTACACAGGCATGGCCCTTCTGTTCAGCTCGCCCGCCAGCGCGGCAACCAATCCTTGCTCTGACCCTGTGACCAACGCGCCGACCGGCCCCGCGACGGTGTCGGCGGCATGGATGCCGGACTATGGCAGGGTGCTGGTCGTCGGTTCGGGGCCCTACCAGGGTTGTTCGGTGTACCTGCTCACCTCAGACCAACTCCACGCGCTGAACGGCGCGCCATACGCGTGCAGCGACAACCCGAACGTCAAGAACAAGCCCTGCGACACCGTCCTGTGGCCGGCGCTCCTCACCGACGGCGCCCCCATCGCTGGACCGGGAGTCAATCCACGACTCCTCGGGGCGGTGACCCGCACCGACCTTGGCCTACCCGGCGCGGCGTCGGTGACGCAGGTGACCTACGCGGGTTGGCCGCTCTACCGGTTCTTCCGCGACACAAACCCGGGCGACACAGTAGGCGCCAACCTGAATGACCCGGTGGTCACCCCCGCCGGCATCTGGTACCTGCTCAATCCGCGCGAGGGGATTCCAGCCACCGGACATGCGGAATTGCAACTCGAATCCGTCCCGCTCGACGGCACCGGACCCACGGAAACCGTACTGGCCGCGAAGATGAACAACGATTACACCCCGTTCCAGAACCAGCCGTTCCCGGTGTACACCCTGAGCCGGGACCATGGCAGCTGGTGGCCGCTCTTCAGAAGCCACGAGCGCCGCCGGGAAAGCGCCTGTACGGGGCAGTGCGCGGTCTACTGGCCGCCGGTCCTCACCTCGGGCTGGCCTGAAGCCGGACCCGGCGTCGACCAGCATGCCATCGGGGTCATCATGAGATGGGACGGTACCGAGCAAGTGACCTACCACGGACGGCCGGTGTACCTGTTCAACCAGGACGCCTACACCGGAGGCTCCAGCCCAGTCGGAACACAGGGCATTTACGGCGCCGGTGCTCTCACCCCGTCGGGCTTGTTCAACACGATCCCGCCGCTGCCCTAGAACCCTCCTCCCCACCGACACAAGGAAAGCCCCGGCGGCTCGTCCGACCGGGGCTTCCTCATGCTCAATGGGCGAGCGGATGCAGATTGCCCGCGGCGATACGCTTCAGGCGGGGCCAAGTGCTTGCACACACTGCCGGAGACGGGTTTCTGCGCCGTTTGGGAGAACTTGCCGGGTGAACCAACGCCTGCCTGCACAACAACCGTCGATTCTGCAGGTAGATCGAAAGGCGACGACCGGAATCGAACCGGTGTAGTGCAGCGCGTCGATTTCAGGTCATCTGAGTTATTTGCAGGGCTTTTCAGTTCTCCCGGGCGCTCTGAGTTCTCCTCAGTGCCCTGAGAACTCCTGAGTTTGGGGAAACTTTTGGGGAGACCTCGGGTGGGCACATGGTTGGCGCCTCTAGCTATCGCTCGCAGAGCAGGGGAGGCCTCGAGCACTCCTATTGGCCGAATAACGAAACAGAAGGCGTCTACCCTTCCGAGACCTGCGTTCGTGTTCGGCGCGTGCACGGCGAGCAGTGCGAATCGATGACAAGGCCTGTGCGTCGTGCGGCTGTCGAGCCTTTGGATCACGGCGCAGGGAGATGGTGCGCCGTCGCTTTGAGTTCGGCGCCAGGCTTGAGGTCAGTTTGTGGCGGTGATCGGCCCGTTGTTGCCGCGGACCTTGAGCCCTAGCTGGAGTTGGGTGCTGGTGTGTGCGATGACGGTGCCGTGTCGATCTTCCAGGTTGCCCGGGCGATCACGTTGACTGCGTAAACGAGCGATTTCTGGCGTGGATCGCGGACGTAGGGGACGGTGAACCGGTACGCGGCGATGTTGTCGTGCACCGACGTGGTGCTCGTTCCAAATCGGCGCGGGTCGACCGGTGCGGGAGGGGAGATCAGACGGACCGGCTGCAGTGTGACCGTGGCGACACCGTCGGGCACGACGACAACGCCGACCACGCTGCGCATCGTGGGTGTGGCGTTGGTCCCGGACACCGCCAGGCCATGGGTCCGTAACTCGTGCGGTCGCGGCCGAGTCGTGGACGAGTTACGACGCGGGCCGGCGGCCAGCGCGGATCGTTGGACGGCGTCATGCAGGCAAGCCTGCTGCTGAATGCCAAGCAGCCCGGCGCGCCACCGGCGGCGCTGCCCGACATGCGAGCGGTGCCCGGGCAACCCGGCGTGTTCGACCCCCAGACGCGGAGCTGCCGACCGCGGGCCCCGATCGCCCGGGAATGACCGCAGTCCGCCGCGGCGACGCCTGGCTGGTGGTGATCGGCGGCAGCGGCACCAGCGAACGGCGCGATCAACGATCTGACCGTCGGTCCCGTCGACCTCGGGGCCGGGGTTCCGGCGTCGCCGCCAGCAGGCAGCCTGTGTTCGATCGGCTACACGCCCGCGCCCGGATTGCAGCAGACCACCCAGGATGCGATCACGAGCCCGCGCGACACACGCCAGGCGTACTACAACGCGGAACAGCGACGCGTGAACGCCGCTTACGCGAGACTGACCGACGACCAGGCGCGTTCCCACACGATCACGCGCGGATGGTCGCCGACCGAGCCGCCCTCGCGCTCACCGGCCAAGCTCTTAGCCGGCGCACCCAGCTCGACGCGCTGTTTCCCCCGACCTGCGCGACCGCGACCTTCTACTACCAGCAGCGCTGGCCGATCAGCGCCACCATCGCGCTCGCGACCAAAAGCTGCCCAGGACCCGCGTGTTCGTCCCCTGCGACAAGCTTCGAACCCCCTGGCGCAACACGATCGACCGCACGGTCAAGCCGGTCACGGGCGACCCGAGCGAGTTCATCGTCCACGCGAACCTGTTCCACCCGCTGGAAACGGTCAAACAGATCGAAACCTGGTGGCTGGTGATCACCGGCGGTGCCAACCACACCCAGCAACAGCTACTCCTCGAACATCTCACAACCAACGTCGCCGCAACCCTCCGACAACAACTACGCGGCACCGTGACAACCCCGCTCGCCTACTGCGCACAGCGCGATCCGACGAACTGCTAACGCCGGCCGAATTTCCGTCGTCGGAGATCGCTGCCCCCGGCCGACCAGCGTTCCCATCAACCCTGCTGACGACCGCCGAAAATCACCTGCATCCGCGACTCGACGGGCATCTTGCCGCCCGTGGTGCCAGTCGCACTTTGCGCGGAAACTACAACGCGCGGGTTCGCTCTGAGGTCCGGGTCAGGACGGTGGCTGAAGGCGCCGGGCGATCTGCCGCAGCTTCTTGTCCAGGGTGAGCAGCGCCGAGTCGGTCGCGATCGCGGTCGCCAGTGACATCGCGTCCGGGAGTCGCAGCGACTGATGCGCAGCTCGCAGTGCTGCCGCGCGTCGAGCGACCGCGCGGTCGATCGGAACGATCGAGATGCCGGCTGCATCGAAGAACGCGTCGACGGTCTCGTCCGTGCGTTGTTGGAGCGGGCGTACGATGGTCTCGGCGTACACGGTCGCTGCGACGAGCAGCTCGTCGCCGGCCGCTAG
>DATFDC010000608.1:0-9182 GCA_035252415.1 Solirubrobacteraceae bacterium | reverse complement strand
CTGCGCAGCATGCTGGCCGTGTCGCGCGCGGCGGCGTCCGGTCAGGGCGTGCTGCCGGTCCTCGAGACGTTGGCCGACATGATCCGGGCCGAGCTGTCCTTCCAGGTCGTGGCGGTCAACCTCCTCGACGACACCGGCGAGGATCTGCGCGCGCTGGTCGTGGAGGGCGACGAGGAAGCGCGCCGCACCCTGCTCGGTACCTCCAGCCCCTGGCAGGAGTGGGCCGATCTGCTGGCCTGTGGAAAGCACCTCCGGCGGGGCGCGCTCTGGATTCCCGACGGCGCCCACGAGTGGGACGACGACACCATCCTGTGGACGCCGGCCGCGGCCGCGGCCCCCGATGCCGACGCGTGGCATCCGCACGACATGCTGATGCTTCCCCTGCGCGGCGCCGGCGGCGACGTGCTCGGTCTCGTCTCGGTCGACCAGCCGCTCCACGGCCGGCGACCCGACGATTCAGAGCTCGAGGTGCTGATGGCGGTGGCCGACCAGGCGGGCCTCGCCGTGGAGCAGGCGCAGCGCGATGCCGCCGGCACGGGCGGCGCCAGCGAGCAGTCCCAGGAGCTCCGGCTGGCCGCCGTGATGCTGCTGGCCGAGACGCTCGACCTGCGCGACGCCGGCACCGCGAAGCACTCGCGCACCGTGGGGGCGTATGCCCGGCACACGGCGATCGCTCTCGGACTCACCCCCGACCGCGTGGAGCGGATCCATGCCGCGGGCGTGCTCCACGACCTCGGCAAGCTCGGGATCGCCGACGCGATCCTGCACAAGCCGGGCAAGCTCGACGACGCCGAGTGGAAGGAGATCCAGCGCCATCCGGAGGTCGGAGCCCGGATCCTCGAGCACGCGGGCCTGGCGGACATCGCGGGGTGGGTGCGCGCGCACCACGAGCGCGTGGACGGCCGCGGCTATCCGAAGGCGCTCGCGGGCGAGAAGATTCCGCTCGAGGCGCGCATCCTCGCGGTGGCCGACGCCTACGAGGCGATGGTCGCCGACCGTCCCTACCGCGCCGGCATCGCTCCGGCCGAGGCGCGCGCGGAGCTCAGCCGCTGTGCCGGCACCCAGTTCGACCCCGCCGTGGTCGACGCGTTCCTGAACTCGCTTGAGAACAGCGAGGGCGAGCTGGCCACAGAGCCGGCCGTGGCTGAGGCGGCGTAGGGATCAGCCGGGTCCCGCGGCGATTGCGGCGCGCACGGCGTCGAGTCGCGGCTGGCGATCGAACCCGGTCAGCACCCAGGTCGCGCCGGCCTGAGCCCATGGCCCGGCGTCCTCGCCCGGTTCGATCTCCACCACCAGGTCGAAGGCCCCGGCGTCAGACGGCCGCTTCCGCGCGATCTCCCCGGCCAACGCGGCCAGAGCCTCCGGGCCCGGAAGCTCGATCGGGAAGAAGCCATCCCACTGAAGCGCCCGCGCCAGCGGACGCCGTTTCGGCCATCGCCCGGCGACCCAGACGGGGATTCGCGGCTGCTGCACCGGGGGCGGCTGAAACCCCCCGGCCCAGAGCTCGGCCAGGCGGCCGAGGCGTTCGTCGAGCAGCCGGGCCCGTTCGCGGGGGTCGGTCACCTCTCCAAACGGCTCGAGCTCGGCCGTGTTGCTGCTCCCGAGGCCTACCCCGAGCGTGAACCGGCCGCGGCTGAGATGGTCGAGCGTGACCGTCTCGCGGGCCAGCTTCTGCACCCGCCGGCGCGAGAGCGGCGTGACCATCGGCCCCAGCCGGAGATGCTCGGTCCGTGCGGCGATGGCGCTCAGAGCGACCCACGGATCGGACACCGCGCTGACCGGGGGCCGGTGGACGATGTGATCCCACAGGAACACCCCGTCCCAGCCGCGCGACTCGGCCGCAACGGCCAGCTCGACCAGGACCCACGGGTCGACCAGCTCGTCAAAGGGCGCCAGGAACAGGCCCCGCCGCGGCCGAGACGCGTGTGATGTCTCCGCTGACGAGTTCATCCCCGGAAGGTTGCAGCATCGTCTCGCTCGGCGGCAGCACGCCGGTCCGAGCCACCTCCGAGTAGAAGCGGGCGCTCCGCTTGGCCAGGCGCCGCTGGCTGGGGAAGTCGACGAAGAACAGGCCGAACCGGCGCTGGTATCCGCGCGCCCACTCGAAGTTGTCCATCAACGACCAGTGGAAGTACCCGGCCAGGTTGACCCCATCCTGGATCGCCCGCCAGGCCGCCTCGAGATGGCCGCGCAGGTATTCCACCCGCTCGAGGTCGTTGACCTCGCCCTCCGGAGTGATGTAGTCGTCGCTCGCGCAGCCGTTCTCGGTGATGAAGATCGGCAGCCGGGGCGCCTCGCGATCGAGCGCCACGAGCGTGTCGTACAGGCCGCCTGGCTCGATCAGCCACCCCATGGGCGTCGTCGGAAGCTCGGGCGGCACGTAGTTGACCAGCCCGGGATGACCGGGCAGCGGGCTCTCGCCCTGGCGCAGATCGTCCGAGTCCCCAACCCCGATGTAGTACGGGGAGTAGTAGTTGAGCCCGAGGAAGTCGACCGGCGCGCTGATCGTCCGCATGTCGCCGGGCTTGATCAGCTCCGCGGGCGGCAGCAGCTCGGCCCGGGCTCGGGCCGGATAGGTGCCGTGGAGCACCGGCTCGAGGAAGATGCGGTTGTGCTCGGCGTCCAGGACCGCGGCCGCGTCGAGCGCGTCGTCGCTCGTCGGGCGCACAGGATGGAGATCGAGCGAGATGCCGACCGCGGTGCGCCCGGGCAGCGAGCTGCGCATCGCCTCGAGCGCCAGGCCGTGACCGAGCAGCAGGTGATGGGTCGCCGCGGCAGCCAGTCCGTAGTCGGTCTTGCCCGGCGCATGGGTCCCGACCCGGTAGCCCTGGTTGGCCGCCTGCTGAGGCTCGTTCATCGTGATCCACATCGCCACCTGATCACCCAGCGCCTGTGCGACCAGCTGGGCATACTCGGCGAACCGCTCCGCGGTATCGCGACACGCCCACCCGCCCTCGTCCTCGAGCGCTTGGGGCAGATCCCAGTGGTACACGGTGGCTACCGGCATGATCCCCCGGTCGCGCAGGCCGGCGACCAGCGCGCGGTAGTAGTCCAGTCCGCGCTCGTTCACGGCCCCGCGTCCGGCCGGTTGGATCCGGGGCCACGCGATCGAGAAGCGATAGCCGTCCACGGCGAGCTCGCTGAGCAGCGAGAGGTCCTCGTCCAAACGGTGATACGAGTCACATGCGATGTCACCCGTGTCGCCGCCGTGGACCTTTCCCGGCGTGTGGCTGTACGTGTCCCAGATCGACTGGCCGCGACCATCCTCGTGCACGGCGCCCTCGATCTGGTAGGCCGAGGTCGAGGCACCCCATAGGAAGCCGGGTGGAAAGTGGCGTGGCCCCGGCGCGCCATCGCCTGACGTCCCGTTCATGTCTTCTCCTTCGGAATCGAAAAATTCACGGCGCGAGGCGGCGCCCGCTTCCCGTAGTGAGAGGAGGCACGGGAAGCGGACGCCTATGCGCGACCGCTAGCTCAGGGGCCGCAGCCGCAAGATCACGACCTCGTTGGTTGGCGCGTTGGGGCTACCCGACTCATACGGGTTCGCCGCCGACGGCCAGCCGGTGAACTTGGCGGTGTTGTACTCGTCGAACGCCACGCCGTAGACCGTGGGGATGATCGGCAGGTTGTTCGCCACGTACTGCTCGAGCGGCGCCACGTCGGCCGCCTGGTCGGCGGGGGCGTTGTCCTTCGCCAGCTTGGCCAACTGGGCGTCGACGCTCGGGTCCTTGAGCCGCTCGAAGTCGCCCGCCGCGTTGTTCGTCGCCTGAGCGCTGTTCAGCCAGTCGTTGTAGAGCTGATACGGCGAGACGCTGGTCTGCGACCAGTGCTGGGTGAGCTGGAAGTTGCCGGTGGCCACGTCCGAGGACCAGGCGGTCACCGACTGCCCGACGAACCGGGCGTCGATGCCGGCCTTGCGCAGCCATCCAGCGATCAGCTGGTCGCCGGCGGCGTAGTCGGCGAACGACGACGGGTTCGTGATGTCGATGGACAGCTTCTGTCCGGACTTCGTGCGGAACAGCCCGTCTGACCCCATCACGTAGCCCGCTTGCTGGAGCACCTGCTTGGCGCCCGCGACGTCCGAATGGGCGTTGAGCGTCGAGTTCGCCACCGACGGCGAGAGGAACTGCTGGAAGACCGGCAGCGTGAGTCCGCTCGCGTTGGACACCGGCGGCTCGATGCCGCCTTCGGCCTGCTGGCTCAGCGCGGTGCGGTCGATGGCCAGGCTGATCGCCTTGCGCACCGCCAGTTGGTTGGTCGGGAACTTCTGCAGGTTCGGCTCGAGGCTGTTGGTCTGGACCGGCGTGAACCACACGTGGTGGTTGGAGTGACCGGAGACGTACACCTGCTGCACGCCGGTGATGAAGTTGCCGCCCCAGTGCAGCTGATCGGTCTGCAGCGCCGCCAGCGCCGCATTGGACGATGCGTAGGTTGGGAACTCCACGGTGCCGACCGCCGGCTTGCCGCCCCAGTAGCTCGGATTCGCCTTGAGCGTGATCCCCTGGGCGCTGAACTGCGAGACCGTGTAGGGCCCGGTGCCGACCGGCTGCGGATCGGTGTACTTGCCCGGATCGCCGACCTTGCTCCAGATCGACTGCGGAACGATGTACACCTGGCCCGCGATGTTCTGCAGGTTGGCGTACTGGGGCGAGGGGAAGTTGATCGTGACCTGGTTGCCGCTCGAGCTCACGCTCTGTACGGCCAAGCCGGTGGTGTTCACGTCGGCGTAGCGTTTGAGCATCTCGAACGTGAACGCGACGTCGGCCGCGGTCATCGGCGTGCCGTTTGACCACTTCACGCCCGGACGGATCGTGAACGTGATCGACTTGCCGCCGTTCGACCAGTTGTACGCGGTGGCCAGCCAGTTGTAGTACTGGCCCGGCTTGATCGCGTTGGTCTGGAGCAGCGGCTCGTAGACCAGCGACGTCGCGCCGAGCAGCGACGCCCCCGACGATGGGACGAACGGGTTGAAGTTCTGGGTGATCGCGTTCTGCTGGCTCGACTCCACCGTCAGCACCGCGGAGCTGCTGCTGGAGTTCGAGGCGTTGGTGGCGCTGACCGTGGAGCTCTTGTGCGAGCTCCCGCCGCAGGCGGCGAGCAGCGCGGCGGTGGCGAGCACCGCGCACAGGGCCGGCAGACGTCGTGGGTTGATGTGGCGTTTCATCGAGGAGCACACCTCTCTCTGATAAAAGACTCGTGTCGCGTATGTAGACATTCACGTCCCCTGGTTGCAGGCCAGGGCTCGTGTCGCGTATGTAGACGGTCACGTGCCCCCGGGTAAGGCCGGGGGCGCGGGCTTTAAGCGCCCGCGCCGATCACTTCATGGCGCGGTCCTCCCTTCGGACGCGGAGCTGCCGCCCGAACGCGTCGGGATCGGGCGCGGAGGCGATCAGCAGCCGCGTGTAGTCGTGGCTCGGAGCTTGCGTGAGGGCCTCGGCCGGTCCGCGCTCGACGATCTCCCCGCCGTGCATGACGAGGATCTCGTCGGCGAAGTAGCGGGCCGAGGCGATGTCGTGCGTGATGTAGAGCACGGCGAGGTCCAGGCGGGCGCGGAGCTCCTCGATCAGGTCGAGCATCTCGAGCCGGATCGAGACGTCGAGCATCGACACCGGCTCATCGGCAAGCAGCACGCGTGGGGAAGCCGCGAGCGCCCGGGCGATCGCCACGCGCTGCCGCTGCCCGCCCGAGAGCTCGTGCGGGTAGGCGTCGCGGTACTGCTCGGGCGGAGACAGGCGGACCTGCTCGAGCAGGGCGTCGAGCTCAGCGGCGTCGCGACCGTGCAGCCGGAGTGCCCGCGAAAGGTGATAGCGCACGGTGTGCAGCGGATTGAGCGACGCGAACGGGTCCTGGAAGACCATCTGCACCGCACCCTTGTAGGTGCGGAAGCCGCGCCGCGAGGTTGGATCGATAGCCGTGCCGTCGAGCAGGATCTGCCCGCCCGAGCGCCGCTCCTGACCGGCGAGCAGGCGCGCCACCGTGGTCTTGCCCGACCCGCTCTCGCCGACCAGCGCGGTGATCGTGCCTCGGCGCAGTTGCAGCGAGACGCCGGCCACCGCGTCGAGCGACGCGCCTCGTCCGAGCCGGTAGCTCCTGCGCAGGTCGACCGCCTCGAGCACGGTCGGCCCGGCGGTCTCCCTCGCCTCGTCCGTCGCCACCGTCGGGGCACGAGTCGCGTCCAGCCGCTCGGCGGTGACGAACGGGCAGGCGGTCACGTGCTCGAACTCGACCGGCGTGAGTGCCATGTCGACCGTGGCGCAGGCCTCGGTCGAGAAGCGGCAGCGCGCGATGAACGGGCACCCGGTCAGCGTCCCTCGGAGATCCGGGGGCGAGCCGGGGATCCCGCTGAGCTTGCGCCGCGGGCCGGTCAGGCGGGGGAACGAGGTGAGCAGCCCGCGCGTGTATGGGTGCACGGAGCGGGTGTGGATCTGCTCCCGGGTCCCGGACTCGACCAGCTGACCGGCGTACATGATCACCACGCGGTCGGCAATCTCGAGCAGCAGCGAGAGGTCGTGGGTGATGAACAGGACCGAGAAGCCCAGGCGATCCTTGAGCTCGAAGATCTCGGCCAGGATCTCGCGCTGGACCACCACGTCGAGCGCGGTGGTCGGCTCATCCATGATCACGACCTCGGGCTCGGCGGCCAGCGCCATCGCGATCATCACCCGCTGGCGCATCCCGCCGGAGAGCTCGTGCGGATAGCTGCTCAGGCGCGCCCGGGGAATCCCGACCATCTCGATCAGCTCGACCACCCGGTCGTGGCGCTGCTCGCGGCTCAGCGCCAGGTGCGCGCCGAGCGCGTCGAGCATCTGATCGCGCACGCGCAGCACCGGGTTGAGCGAGTTCATCGCGCTCTGGAAGACGATCGCGATCTCGCGCCAGCGGAGCTTGCGAAGCTGCTCTGAATCGGCGGCGAGGACATCGACTCCGGATGGGCCCACGCGGGCGCCGTGGTAGGTGACCGAGCCGCCGGTGATCACCGCCGGCGGGCGCAGCAGCCGGACCGACCCGTAGGCGAGCGTCGACTTGCCGCAGCCCGACTCCCCGGCCAGCCCGACCACCTCGCCGCGATGCAGCGCGAGGTCGACGTGACGGACCGCTCGCACATCGCCGGCCCCCGAGCGGTAGGCGATTGACAGATCTGAGATTTTGAGGATTGGTTCAGGGATCGGTGGCCGGACGTTTTCCGCCATCGAGCGGTCTGCACCGGTGGGCGGCGGCATGGGTTCGACGCCGGCGCTCACGATCGCTCCGTTTCCAGCTCTCGCATGACCGGAGTCGGGTCCGACGGCCGCCAGGAGCGGCGGCCGATGCGAGCGGCGCGGGACGCCGAGCGCAGGCGGGGGTTGCCGAGTTCGTCGAGCCCGAAGTTCAGCAGGACCAGGCTCATGCCGAGCAGCGCTGTGCAGACCCCGGGCGGGACGTACCACCACCAGGCGTTCAGCTGAACGGCGTTTCCGCCCTGGGCCCAGTAGAGCATGGTGCCGTAGCTCCAGCTCGAGAGATCCGACACGCCCAGGAAGGCCAGCGCGACCGAGGTGAGGATCGCGTACAGCACGGTCCCCACGAAGCTCGCGGCGATCAGCCCGATCTCGTTGGGCAGGATCTCGAAGAAGATGATCCGCCAGCTCGGCTCGCCCGACTCGCGGGCGGCGGCCACGAAGTCGCGACTGCGCAGCGACAGGGTCTGGGCGCGGATCACCCGCGCCCCCCACGGCCACCCGAGCGCACTGAGCACGATCGCGGTGGGCAGCTCACCCGTGTGGGGCAGATAGCCGAGGATCACCACGAGCAGCGGCAGCGCCGGCAGGACCAGGAACACGTTGGCGAGCAGCGAGAGCCCCTCGTCGGGAAGGCCGCCGAGGAAGCCGGCCGAGGTGCCGATCACCACCGCGAGCGAGGTGGCGATAACACCGGTGAGCAGCCCGAGCACGACCGTCGAGCGCGTCCCGGCGAGCAGTTGGGACAGCACGTCCTGGCCGGTCGCGGTCGTGCCGAGCAGGTGTGACGCGGTCGGCGCGAGCGGGAGGGCCTGGCCGGGCGTGGTGGCCGACGGGTCATGCGGCGCGATCCACGGGCCGATGATCGCCACCAGGATGAACACGCCGAGGATCGCCGCTCCCACCTTGGCCTTCCCCGGGACGCGCCGCAGGGCCTCGCGCGGGCCCTTGAGGACGGCCGGCGGGAGCTGTGCGTCGGGGACAGGGTCGGCGGGAGCGGCGAGGGCGGACATCAGTTCGCCGTTCTCGTGCGGGTTCGGGGGTCGGCGATGAAGTAGACGATGTCGGCGATCAGGCACGCGGCGAGGACGGCCAGCGAGATGACCAGGAAGATCCCCTGCAGCAGCGGGAAGTCGTCCGAGGTGACCGCGTTGTAGAGCGTCAGGCCGATGCCGGGATAGGAGAAGACGATCTCCATGACCAGCGCGCCGGCGACCACGAACCCCAGCGACAGCGCGAACCCGGCCAGGTTCGGCAGGATCGCGTTGCGGGCCGCGTAGGTGAACATCACCCGGCGGGGCGAGAGCCCCTTGGCCTGCGCCACCAGCACGTAGTCCTCGGCGATCGTCGTGATCATCACGTTGCGCATCTGGAGCATCCAGCCGGCCATCGACGTGAGCACGATGGTCAGAGCCGGCAGGAACGAGTGGTCGGCCGCGCTCGAGATGAACGACCAGTTCCAGCCCGGCGACTGGCCGAGGTCATAGCCCTGGCCGAACGGGAACAGGCCCCAGCTGACCGCGAACAGCTGGATCACGACCAGGGCCAGGAAGAAGTAGGGGGTGGCCTGCAGGAACGTGAACGCGGGCAGGGAGCGGTCGAGCCAGCCGCCGCGGCGCCACGCGGAGACGATTCCGAGCAGCGTGCCCAGCGCGAAGCTGATGATCGTCGCCATGCCGACCAGGATCAGCGTCCAGGGAAGCGTCTGGCCGATGATCGTGGTGACCTTGGCCGGGTACTGGTTGATCGACAGGCCAAGGTTTCCGTGGGCCAGGTTGCCCAGGTAGGAGAAGTACTGGCTGAGCAGGCTCCCGTGGGTATGCGTGCCGAACTCGGCTTGGAGCGCGTGGAGCGAGTTCGCATCGAGGGTCGGGAACTTGGCCAGCATGGCGTCGACCGCGTTGCCCGGCATCACCCGGGGGATCGCGAAGTTGACCGTGATCGCCACCCATGCTGCGACGACGT
>DATFDC010000607.1:0-7396 GCA_035252415.1 Solirubrobacteraceae bacterium | reverse complement strand
CGGCGGCCGCCGACGCGGACACGATCGTGTTCTGCGGCGTGCACTTCATGGCCGAGACCGCCTCGATCCTCTGTCCCGACAAGCGGGTGCTGATCCCCGACCTCGAGATCACGGTCGAGGTGCGCGATCCGGCGGAGGTCGACGAGGCGCTGGCCGCGGGTGCGCCGCGCCTGCTGCTCGACAACATGACGGTCGCCGAGCTGAGCGATGCCGTGCGCCATGTGGACGGGCGGGCCAGGCTCGAGGCGAGCGGAAGAGTGACCCTCCAGACGCTCCGGGAGATCGCGAGCACCGGGGTAGACTTCGTCTCCGTGGGGGCGCTGACGCACAGCGCTCCAGCGCTCGACCTGTCCCTCCTGCTCGAACCGATCATATGAATTTGCCGATGCTCGGTGCGTCCGACGCACCCCTGCTCCTAGAGAACATCCCCGCCCTCCAGGACGAGGTCCGCGCGCTGGCCGCCGAGCGCGACGCGGTGATCCTCGCCCACAACTACCAATTGCCCGAGATCCAGGACGTGGCCGACTACGTCGGAGATTCGCTCGGCCTGTCTCAGCAGGCGGCGGCCGCCGACGCGGACACGATCGTGTTCTGCGGCGTGCACTTCATGGCCGAGACCGCCTCGATCCTCTGTCCCGACAAGCGGGTGCTGATCCCCGACCTCGAGGCCGGTTGCTCACTGGCCGACTCGATCACGGCTTCGCAACTGCGTGACTGGAAGGCGAAGCACCCCGGCGCGATCGTCGTCATGTACGTGAACACCACGGCCGAGGTCAAAGCCGAGACCGACTACTGCTGCACCTCGGCCAACGCGGTCGCGGTTGTTGAGCACATCTACGCGGAGCACGGAGCCGATACGGAGATCCTGTTCGGCCCGGACATGTTCCTCGGCGCGTACGTCGAGAAGTCGACGGGACGCCCGATGCACGTGTGGGACGGCGAGTGCCACGTCCACGCCGGGATCCGGCCGGCGGACATCGCCTCGGTGCGCGCGGAGCATCCCGGCGCGGACTTCCTGATCCACCCCGAGTGCGGCTGCTCGACCAGCGTGATGGAGTACGTCGCGGCGGGCGATGTTCCGTCTGCGGGGGTCCACATGCTGTCGACGGGCGGGATGCTCGGGTACGCCCGGGATCATCGCGGCGGGACGGCGATCGTGGCCACCGAGACCGGCATGCTCCATCCGCTGCGCCAGGCCGCTCCCGACACCGAGTTCATCGCGGCCAACGAGGCGGCCCACTGCCGCTTCATGAAGATGATCACGCTGCCCAAGCTGCGCGACGCGCTGCGCGACGGGGTGCACGAGGTCAAGGTCGCGCCGGTTCTCGCCGACCGGGCTCGACGGCCGATCGAGCGCATGGTGGCTATCAGCTAGACAGAAAAGAGGGACCGGGGATGACGTTTATCGAGACAATCGCCGAGGACCAGGCGAGCGGCGCCACGGCCGAGCTCTATGCCGCAGACCGCGACGCGTCGGGCTTTCTGCCCAATCTCGTGCGGGCGTTCTCGCTGCGGCCGGAGGTGTATCTCGCCTGGAAGCAGCTGAGCGGGGCGATCAGGGACGGCATGGACCTGCGCCGCTACGAACTTGCCACGATCGCCGCCGCGCGCGAGCTGCGCTCGAGCTATTGCATGTTGGCCCATGGCTCGGTGCTGATGAACAAAGGCTTCCTCGAGCCGGAGGCGTTGCGCGCCGTGGTTGCCGACCACCGGAGCGCGGACCTGGACGAAGTCGACGTCGCGGTGATGGACCTTGCCGCCAAGGTCGCCCGTGACGCGACGAGCGTCGAGCAGGGCGACATCGATCGCCTCCGCTCGCTGGGGCTGTCCGACCAGGACGTCGTCGACGTCGTGCTCACCGCAGCGCTCCGATGCTTCTTCAGCAAGGTCCTCGACGGGCTCGGGGCAGAGCCCGACGCCAAGTACGCCCAGCTCGACCCGGCAACCCGGGACGCCCTGACGGTGGGCCGGGCGATCGCCGCCGTCTCGGACGGCTAGCGTCCGTCCGCGATCAGGTCGATCCCATTCTCCACGGTCCGGCTGACCCGCGGCAGGGTCTGCCGCTTGCGCGAGTACTCATCCGGCGTGTAGCAGTGGACGTCGGCGGGCGCGCCCATCTCCAGGCCGTCCCATAGGGAGCCGGCGGTGTAGACGCGCTCGAGCCAGGGCATGCCCTCGAACGCGTGCGAGACCAGGATCACGATGAACTCGGGGCCGCGCTCGCGCTGGGGTGGCGCGCCCTGTTCGTCGTCGACCCGCGCGCCGCCGAGCACGGCGGTGTCGATCGGCCAGCGGTCCCCGACGCGCGCCAGGTATCGCTGTAGCTCGCGCCTGTTTACGGCGGTGGTCACCTCCACGGCATCGACGATTGTCCCCGGGGCGGCGCGCGGGTTCAATACCGGGCGATCGCCGGCACCATCTTGTTCAGGAGCTGGATGGCGGTCCAGTTGCCCGGTCCGTCCATCATCAGGGCGAACGCGAGCACGTGATGGTTACTGGCGGTGCAGTAGCCCGCTAAGTTGGTCACGTAGTTGAGCGTGCCGGTCTTGGCCACGCAGCGGCCCTGGGCGAAGGTGTGGGTGGCGATCCGCTGCACGGTGCCGTTAACGCCCACCACGGGCAGCGAGGCCTGGAGGATGCGGCCCATCGGCGTATTCCACATGGTGCGGAGCAGAGTCACCACCTGTCCCGGTGAGGAGCGGTCGTCCCGCGAGAGGCCCGACCCGTCGACGATGTGCGGATGCAGTCCAAATGAAGCGATCACCTGCGAGATCACCCGGGCGCCCGCCTGGATGCTCCCGCCGCTGCCGAACTGCGCGCCGAGCTGCTTGGTCAGCATCTCGGCGAAGAAGTCGTCGGAGGGAACGTCCATGAGGCGCAGGAGGACCGACAGCGGCGGGGACTGCACGGATGCGAGCTCCTGCGTTTTAGGTGGAGCCGGGCCGGTGCGCTTGGCCGCCCGGGCCTTGATGTGCGAGCCGCGCATGGTCAACACGAGCTCCCTGGCCGCGAAAGCCGGAGGGCTCAGGCCCTTCGAGGTCGAACCGTGGTCGTAGGTCAGGCCGGCCAGCTGGCCTCCGAAGTCCGGGATATCGGCTCCGTAGTCGGTGGCGGGCCCGCCCCGCAGAGGATCGAACAGCGTCCCGTCGCCGATCACGTGGCCGGTGACCTTCTTGATGCCCTGCTCGCCGAGCTGGCCCACGAGCTGGTTGGCCGTCGGGCCGAACCCCTGCTCCCAGTCGCGGTTGAAGCCGCCGTCGCCGAGCGTGGGGTCGCCGCCGCCGTGCAGGTACAGGTCCCCGTGCCACACGCCCCCGGGGCCGAGATGGCCGGCGCCCAGCACGGTCGTGGTCAGGTGCGCGTTCGGGCCGAGCTCGGACAGCAACCCCACCGTGGTGTAGAGCTTCTCGACCGAGGCGGGCGGGCGCCCGACGTTGGGGCGTAGCGCAAACAGAGTCTGCTTCGCGGTCAGGTCATAGACCAGGGCTCCGGAATCGGGTCCCGCCTTGCCCAGAAGCCTGGTGAGCGAGGCGCGCAGCCGCAGCAGCTCCGGCGGAGCGCCCAGCGGGCGGGGCGCGACCGGGGTCGTGCCCGGGGCGCTGGTGCTGTGCGGTACGGGCGTGCCGACCGACGCCTCCGAGCTCGGCTTCGGGGCGTGGCCCCCGCCGCCGCATCCCGCAATCATCGCCGTCACGGCGATGGCCCCCACAATCCGGCGTGTCAGGCTGACTCGAGCTCCTCCACGGTGTGTGGGCCGACGCATGCCACCGACAGCCTGTCGGCCACGCCGGCGGCGACTTCCCTGACCTCGTCGAAGCTGACCTGGTCGAGCAGGGCGATCGCCCGATCCGGGTCGACGTCTTCGCCGTAGACGATCGTCTGCTGGGCGGCGTGCCGGGCCACCGCGCCGGTGTTCTCGAAGGCGATCGCTCGGGCGCCGGCGGCGTACGCTCGAGCGCGCTCGACTTCGGCTTCGCTCGGGCCGTCGGTGCGCAGCTCGGAGACGATGTCGCGCATCCGCCGGTAGGCCTCGAGGCACTTGCCGGACTCCAGGCCGGCCGAGAGCTGGAGCACCGGCACATCGGCGTAGGAGTGGGCGATCGAGTGGACCGAGTAGGCCAGGCCGCGCTGCTCGCGGATCTCGTCGAACAGGCGCGAGCCCATCGAGCCGCCCAGCAGCGTCGAGTAGATGGCCAACGCGGCGCGCTGCCGCGGATTGTCGATCTCGACGGACGGCCGGTAGGACATTCGCAGGTGCGACTGGTTGGAGTCGCGCTCGCGGACGAGGATGCGGGGGTGCGCGGCCGGCGCCGGCTCGAACGGCTCGGGAGCGGGGTGCTCGGGGAATCGGGTGAACAGCTCCTCGATGGCGCCGTTCTCGGGCAGCCCTTCGAGGTTGCCGACCAGGAAGGCGCCGCCGCGCTCGGGTGCCCAGCGGCGCTCGCGGAAGGCCACGATGCCGTCGCGGGTGAACGTGTCGCGGATGTGTTCGGCCGGGCCGAGGACCGGCCGGCCGAGGGGATGGTCGCCGAAGGCCGCCTCGTCGATCAGGTGCTCGGCCATCACCGCGGGCTGATCGTTGGCCCGGGCGATCTCCTGCACGACCACTCCGCGCTCGCGGTTGAGCTCGTCGCCGTCGATCTTTGGCCGGCCGACGAAATCGGTCAGCAGATCGGCGGCTTGCGCTGCGGAGTTCGCGCGCGCGGTGATGTGGAAGGCCACCAGGTCGTGGCTGGTGTAGGCGTTGAGCACGGCGCCGATGCGCTCGGCCGCCTCGTTGACGTCGCGATAGGTCGGGTACTTCTCGCCGCCCTTGAACACGAGATGCTCCAGGAAATGGGCCATTCCGTTCTCATCGGGGCGCTCGGTGCGCGCGCCCGCGTCGAACGCGACGAGGATCGTGGTCGATCGGGCGCCATCGACTGAGATCCGGTAAAGCGGCAGGCCGTTGGAAAGCAACGAATGCGCAATCGATGGCATGAGTGATCTAAAGGTAGCGAGAGCTGCAAATCGGCTTGCAAGAGCAGGGACGGGCCGTCGTTCCGTGACGCGTCTCGCTAGGCTGCCACGAGCTTATGGCCAGCACACAATCACATTCGCGAACTCTGCGCCGCCGCGATCGCGCCGCGGCCGCACTGCCCATCGCCATAGAAACGGTTCCTGTTGCCGCCCCCGCGCGGGGTCGGTCGGTGATCGAATTCCGAAGCGTCTCCAAGCGCTACCCAAGCGGTGACGTCGGCCTCGACGACGTCACGTTCTCGATTGGGCGAGGAGAATTCGTCTTCCTCGTGGGCGCCACCGGGTCGGGCAAGTCGACCGTCATGCGCCTGCTGATCAAGGAGCTCGACGCGACCGCGGGCACGATCCGAGTGGCCGGGCACGATCTCGGAGACATCAGGCGCAAGCGGATCGCCTACTACCGGCGCAACGTCGGCGTGGTCTTCCAGGACTTCAAGCTGCTGCCCACCCGTACCGTGTACGACAACGTCGCCTACGCGCTCCAGGTCACGGGTGGGACGCGCCGCGAGATCCGCGACAAGGTTCCGGACATCCTGCGCCTGACCGGCCTCTCGACGAAGCTGCACAACTATCCCGACCAGCTTTCGGGCGGGGAGCAGCAGCGCGTGTCGATCGCGCGGGCGTTCGTCAACCACCCCCCGCTGCTGCTGGCCGACGAGCCGACCGGGAACCTCGACCCGGAGACCAGCGTGGACATCATGCGGCTGCTCTACCGGATCAACCGCACCGGCACCACCGTGCTGATCGCCTCGCACGATCAGGCCATGGTCGACAAGATGCGCCGGCGGGTGCTCGAGCTGGCCCACGGCCGGATCGTGCGTGACGAGGCGACCGGCCTGTACACCCGGGACGAGACCACCCGCGAATTCGCCCAGCGCATGCGCGCGCCGTCGGTGCGTCCGCCCGGTCTGGACTAGCTTCGATCATGCGGTTGGGGTTCTTTTTGCGGGAGGCGATTCGCTCGATGCGCCGCAGCGCGGCGCCCAGCTTCGCCGCGCTCGCCACCGTGCTGGTCACGATGCTCGTGCTCGGCGTGTTCATCCCGATCGTGCAGGCGACCAACGGCGCGGCCAACAGCGTGCGCGGCCGGGTGATGGTCGACGTGTACATGAAGACCGGTGCGACCGCCGCCGACGAGAGCCGGGTTCGCAGCGAGCTGCTCCGGGTGGCGCACGTGAAGTCGGTGCAGTTCGTCTCCAAGGCGGCCGCCTACAAGGCCCAGGCGGCCCAGTTCCCGCAGGCCTATCAGCTGCTCGGGTCAAACCCGCTGCCCGACACGTTCCATGTGATCCCGGACAAGCCGGGGAACGTGCTGGCGATCCACACTGCGCTAACCGGTGGCCCAGGGGGTAGCGGACCGATCGACTCGTCGATCGCGCAGGTGTCGAACAAGCAGACCGACACCAAGAAGATCCTCGAGGTGACCAACCTGGTCACGATCACGGCTGCGGTTCTCACCGTGCTGCTCGTGCTGGCCTCGGTCCTGCTGATCGCCAACACGATTCGCCTGTCGCTGTACGCCCGCCGGCGCGAGGTCGAGGTGATGAAGCTGGTCGGAGCGACCGACTGGTTCATCCGCTGGCCGTTCGTGATCGAGGGGATCATCGTCGGTGCGGCCGGCGCGTTGCTCGCGATCGCCGTGCTCGGAGCGACCAAGATCGCCCTGCTCGACCCGCTGGCCAGCAACTGGACGCTGATCGCCGCGCCGCGCACGATCGGCTTCACCGTGCTCGTGGCCGTGCTTCTGGGCGCCGGCGTCGTGGTGTCGGCACTCGGGTCGGGGCTTTCGCTGCGCCGCTTCCTCAGGGTGTGATCACCAGCGAGCCGTGGGGCAGCGCCGACGGCCGCCCCGTCGAGCTCTACACGCTGTCCGGCGGGGACGGGATGACCGTTCGTGTTTCCACGTTCGGTGGCACGGTCCAGTCGCTCGTCGTCCCTGACCGGTTCGGCGAGTTGCGGAACGTCGCCCTCGGGTTCCCGTCGTTGGACGGATACGTGTCGAATCTCGCTACGCCGGGCGAATCGGGCCCGGCGTACTTCGGGGCGATCGTCGGCCGCTATGCCAACCGGATCGCTGATCGCTCGTTCGTGCTCGACGGCGAGCGGTTCGAGCTGACCGGCAACAACGGACCAGACGACTCGGTGACCATGCACGGGGGTCCGGGGGGATTCAGCGCTCAGGTATGGGACGCGGCCCCGTTCTCGGCCGGCGGCGGCTCTGGCTCTGGCTCTGGTTCTGGTTCTGGCGGTGCGTCTGTGCGGCTCACGCTCGTCGACCCGGCCGGGCACAACGGGTTCCCGGCGACGGTTCGCACTGAGGTGGCGTACTCCGTGACCGCGGACCGGGCGCTGCGGATCGACTACCGCGCGAGCGCCG
>DATFDC010000606.1:0-12843 GCA_035252415.1 Solirubrobacteraceae bacterium | reverse complement strand
CTCGATGAACCCGGGCGAGGCGGCCTGGGCGAACAGCCCGCCCGACTCGGCGAACGTGGCCAGCTGAGCGTCGTACACGGCATGCGGCGAGGAGCGGGTGACCGCCCGTGCCGAGCCCTTGTACAGCTTGATCCCGATCGTCCCGGTGACCTGGGCATTGGCGGCGTCCATGTAGGCGTCCAGATCGCTGCGCAGCGGATCCCACCAAAGGCCGGCGTAGACGAGGTAGGCCCACTTCTGGTCGAGCACCGGCTTGAGCTGGTTCTGGTGGATCGTCCCGACCAGCTTCTCGAGCTCGCGGTGGGCGAGCAGCAGGATCGCCGCCGCGGGCACCTCGTAGATGTCGCGCACCTTGAGCCCGACGATCCGGTCCTCGATGTGGTCGACGATCCCCACGCCGTGGCGGGCGCCGATCTCCCCCGCCCGCTCGAGCAGCTCCACGAGCTCGAGCCGCTCGCCGTTCAGCGCCACCGGCACGCCACGCTCGAACTCGACCGTGACGATCTCGGGCTCGTCGGGCGCCTCCTCCGGGCGGGTGACCAGCTGGAACACGTCGTCCTCGGGGGCATGGTCGAGCTCCTCGATCCAGCGCCCCTCGCTCGAGCGTCCCCACAGGTTGTCGTCGATCGAATACGGGGCGTGCTCGCTTCCGCCCTTGACCGGAATCCCGTGCTCGCGCGCGTAGGCGGCCTCCTCGTCGCGGCCCATGCGCCACCCGCGGACCGGCGCGATCACCTTGAGCTCGGGCCCGAGGGTGGCCACGGTGGCGTCGATCCGGACCTGGTCGTTGCCCTTGCCCGTGCAGCCGTGGGCGATCGTGTCGCAGCCGGACTCGCGCGCGTACTTGACCGCGAGCTTGGCGATCAGCGGCCGGCCCAGGGCGGTGAACAGCGGATAGCCGAGGCCGTAGGTCCCGTTGGCCTTGATCGCCGGGATGATGTACCCGCGGGCGAACTCCTCGCGGGCGTCGACCACGTGGCAGTCGATCGCGCCGAGGTTCAGCGCCTTGCCGCGGATCACCTCGTAGTCCTCGCCGGGCTGCCCCAGATTGACGGTCAGCGCCACCACTTCGGCCTGGTATTGCTCCTGGATCCACTTGAGCATCACGCTGGTGTCCAGCCCGCCGCTGTAGAGCAGCAGCACGCGGTGCACGTGCGAGGGATCGGCCTCGTAGGTGGTGGTCGGCAGGGGGGTGTGATCGTTCATGACGCGAACGTCTCCTTGACTAGGCGCCGCTGTTCTTTGGAAGCAAACTCGGCAAAGCGGCCGGCGAACTCGCCGCGCGCGGCGCGCTCATCGTCGGCCAGCCGGCCGATCAGCGCGCCCATCGCCATGAGCGCCGCCGCCTCCCCCACCTCGGGACCCAGCGACCTGACCAGAGCCATCTGCACCTCGCGGTCCTGGTGGCGGCCGAGCACATCCTGGAGTCCCTTGAGCGCTTTGATCATCGGCTTGACCACCTCGCCGGGACAGAGCGGCGCGCCGAACAGCTCGAGCAGGTAGCGGAGCTCTTTTCCCTTCTTGCGCAGCTCGTGGTAGTCCTCGGCCGGGCTCGACTCCTCGATCGCGCGGCCCATGCGCACCATCTGCCGGTAGACCTTGCGGATCCGCTGACCGGCTACCTCGGCGATCGGCCGCGCGGCGTTGGGTCGCTCGGTCTCGTCGGCCTCCTCGAGTCGGTCCAGGAACGCCCGCCACGCCGACAGCAGCTGCGTGGTGCGCTTCGACCGCAGGTCGCGGACCAGCTGTGCGTGCGCCTTGGCCCGGCGCGCGCGGAGCACGTCGAGGAGCGGACCGAGATCGTCCCGCATGGACTCCGGCACCAGCGCGCGCGTGGCGTCGAACTCGAGCACGTGGACGTCGAGGTCGCGGGCGTCGCCGGTCGCCTGTTGCAGCCAGCGGAACTCGGCGCGGAAGCGGGCCAGGTCGCTCGGCGGAAACACGCCCTTCAGCTCGCGCTGTACGGCTCGGGAGCGCCGCACCGAGACCCTCAGGTCGTGGAGGAACTCGCTGTCGAGGTCCTCGACGGTGCCGTCGAGGTTCGCCTCGATCACGCCCAGCAGCGCACGGAGCACCGCCGCGGCGGCGCTGTCCGCTCGCTGCTCGCCACGAAGCGGAACCTCGATCTTCGACGGGATCCCGCCCGGCACGCCGCCCGCCACCCTGACGGCCTCGTCGACCAGCGGCTCGTCGGCCGGCTTGAAGCCGAGGTCCTGCTGAAGCGTGAACAGAACGCTCCGGCGCTCGGAGTCATAGCCGCGGACTGCGTTGATCCGCAGGCGCGGGCGCAGCGGCGAGACCTTCCCCGCCGGTCCGGTCAGCGACGTCTCCTCGAGGGCCAGCCGAACGACGGTCTTGTGCTCCCCGTCGAGCACCGACAGGCGCCGCTCGCGGAGCCGTATCTGGACCAGAGGCAGCAGTGCTCGCACATCGCTCAGCTCCCGCAGGGCATCACGCAGCGGGCACGGCTCGAGGTCGCCGGCGAACAGCGGCATGCGCGGCGGGGGCGTCGCCAACTCCGCCTGCACCCCGCCCGTCTCCCTTTCGATCAGTGACAGGTTGCCGTCCTCGTGCACCAGCGACAGGCCGGCCGCGCGCAGCAGTCCGTCGAAGGTGTCGTAGTAGTTGCGCAGGTGCTCGCCGTGCTCGCCGTCCTGGACCTGGAGCGCGCCCGCGACCGCCTCGCCGGCGGCCCGCACCGTCATCTGCTCGGGCAGCAGCAGATCCGGCCCGCTCACGGCGCGAGCGCTCCCAGCCGGGCGACGGCTTCGTCCACCTCCCCGTCGGAGACGATCAGCGGCGGCTCGAGCCGGATCGTGGCCGGCCCGGTCGCGTTGACCACGAGCCGCTGCTCGAGCAGCGCGCGGCGCGCGAGCACCGCGGCGTCGGGGCCGTCCGAATCAATGTCGATCGCGAGCATGAGACCGCGGCCGCGGACCTGCGAGACGTAGGGCAGCGATCGCAGTCCGGCCGCGAGCCGCTCGCCGGCCACCCGTACGCGGGCCAGGAGATCCGGGTCCGAGCAGATCTCGAGCGCGGCGAGGGCGGCGGACGTGATCAGCGGTCCGCCGGCGAACGTCGAGCCGTGGTCGCCCGGCTGGAACACGTCGGCGAGTCGCGGTCCGGTGATCAGCGCGCCGATCGGCAGCCCACCGCCGAGCGCCTTGGCGCTGGTCATCGCGTCGGGGACGACATCGGTCTGCTCGTAGGCCCACAGCGTGCCGGTCCGCCCCATGCCGGTCTGGATCTCGTCGAAGATCAGCGCGGCGCCCGTGCGGTCGCATGCCTCGCGGGCGGCGTGCAGCAAGTCGTCGGACAGCACGTGGATCCCGGTCTCGCCCTGGATCGGCTCGAGCAGAACCGCCGCCGTCTCAGAATCGACCGCGGCGGTCAGCGCGGCCGGATCCTTGGGCACGACCTCGAACCCCGGCACGAGGGGCGCGAACGGCGCCTGCTTGGATTCCTGCGGCGTGGCCGACAGCGCGCCGTAGGTCCGGCCGTGGAAGGCGGCCTGGAGCACGACCACCTTGCCCTGCGGCCGCGCCCGGCGCGCAAGCTTGATCGCCGCCTCGTTGGCCTCGGCGCCCGAGTTGCACAGGAACACCTTCCCGCCCAGCGAGCTCTCGGCGAGCCGCGCCGACAGCCGCAGCCCGGGCTCGGTGTAGTACAGGTTGGTCACATGGGTCAGCCGTCCGACCTGTTCGCGCACGGTCTCGACGATGCGGGGGTGGCAGTGGCCGACGTTCAGGACCGAGATACCGGCCAGGAAGTCGAGGTACTCGTTGCCGTCGGCGTCCCACAGCCGGCAGCCCTGGCCGCGCACGAACTCGACCGGGTTGCGCACGTAGGTCGGCACGGCATGCCCCGCCTCCAGCTCCTGAAGCTCGGCCAGGCTCATCGCGGGGGTCCGATCTTGGTTCCCTCGCCGGCGTCGGTGAACAACTCGAGCAGCAGCGAGTGCGGCACCCGTCCGTCCACGATGTGGGCGAACGACACCCCGCCGTGAATCGCGTCCACGCAGGCCTGGAGCTTGGGTCGCATGCCGCCGGCGATGCCGGGCAGCGACGCCTGGACCGAGTCCACGTCGGCCTCCGACACCACGCTCTCGGGGTCGGCGGGATCGCGCAGCCAGCCGGACACGTCGGTCAGGAAGATCAGCTTGTAGGCGCCGAGCGCACGCGCCACCGCGCCCGCGGCCTCATCGGCGTTGATGTTGTACGAGTTTCCCTCCGCGTCGGCGCCCACGCTGGCCACCACCGGGATGTAGTCCTGGGCCACGTGGGCGAGCACGTCGACGTCGACCCGCTCGATCGCGCCCACGAACCCGATGTCCTGGCCGCTCGGCGCGACCTTGCGCGCGGCCCGGAACAGCAGGCCGTCGTCGCCGCACAGCCCGATGGCCGGCTGGCCGTGGCGGTTGATCAACAGCACGATGTCCTTGTTGACCTTGCCGACCAGCACCATCTTGGCCACCTCGACGGTCTCCGCGTTGGATACACGCAGGCCGTCGACGAACTGCACCGGCAAATCCAAGCGCTCCATGTAGCTGGTGATCTCCGGACCGCCGCCGTGCACGATCACCGGGTTCATCCCGACGTACTTGAGCAGCACGACGTCGCGGGCGAACTCCTCCTTGAGCGCCGCGTCGATCATCGCCGCGCCTCCGTACTTGATCACCACGGTCTTGCCGTGGAACTCCCGGATGTAGGGCAGCGCCTCGAGCAGCGTGGCGACGTCGCGCACGCGGTTCTCGTCGTACACGGGAGAGTCAGGTCGTGTACTCGGCATTCAGCGTCACGTATTCATGACCCAAGTCGGAGAAGTAGCGCTCGGTCTCCGCGCCCTCTCCGGGTAGGCCGATCTCGTATTCGATCTCCGCGGCCTGCACCGCCTCGGCGAGCGCGCGCGCGTCGTGGGGGACGTACGCCCCGCGGCGGCACACCTCGACTCCCTCGATCGCCACGTCGACGGCCAGCGGAGCGGTGCCGGGCATGGCCATGCCGACCGCTTGGACGATCCGCCCCCAGTTCGGATCGCCACCGTACAGCGCGGTCTTGATCAGCGGCGAGTCGGCGACAACGTGCGCGACACGCTGTACGGCTCTGTCGTCTCCCCCGCGGACGACCACGCGACAGATGCGCCGCGCGCCCTCGCCGTCCCGCACCATGTACAGCGCGAGTTGACGGAGCAGCGTGTCGAGCGCCTCGCCGAAACGGACCTCGTCGTCGGTCTCGGGCTCGATCTGCACCCCGGACTCACCGCTGGCCTGGAGGATCACGGTGTCACTGGTCGACAGTTGCCCGTCGACGCTGATTCGTTCGAACGAGCGTTTGACGGTCACGCTCAGGAGCAGATCGGCGGTCTCGGCCGACATCGCGGCGTCGGTCTGCACGAAGCACAGCAGGGTGGCGAAGTTCGGCGAGATCATTCCCGCGCCCTTGGCCTGGGCGGTCAGCCGTACGGTCCCGGCGTCGAGCGCGACATCCAGGCTGGCGTGCTTGTCCAGCGCGTCGGTGGTGCGGATCGCCCGTGCGAAGTCGACCTCCCCGTCGGGGCGTAGCGCGTGCGTCGCCGCGACGATCCCCTGCATGAGGAGACCCATCGGAAGCGGCACGCCGATCACGCCGGTCGAGGCGACGGCCACCGCGCTCTCGGCGCCCACGCCGGAGGCGATCGCCGCGGCGCCCTGCATCTTGGCCGCGTTCTCGAACCCGGGCCGGCCGGTGGCCGCGTTGGCGTTGCCGGCGTTCACCACGACGCCGCGGATGCCGTCCAGCGCGCAGCGCTCGCGGCACAGCAGCACCGGCGCCGATTGCGTGCCCGACGCCGTGAACCGTGCGGCGCTGGTGGTGGCCGGTGCCGTCGAGACGAGCAGGCCGAGGTCGAGGTCGCCGCTCGGCTTGATCCCGCACGCGACGCCGGCAGCTTTGAAGCCGCGCGGCAACCCGCCGGACAACTCGGTGACGTTGCCGGGCGCCTCGATCCAGCGCGAGGAGAAGAACGGTTGGGTAGCGGTCACGAGACCACCTCGCGAGCGCGGGACTTGACCGGTCCGATGCCCTCGTCCTCGGGCAGCCCGAACATCAGGTTGAGGTTCTGCACGGCCTGCGAGGCCGCGCCCTTCCACAGGTTGTCGAGCGCGCCGAACACGATCACGCGGCGGGTGCGGGGGTCGCGGTGCACCGAGATACGACAGAGGTTGGTCTCGCGGACGTCGCGCACGCCCGGCGGGTTTGTCGCCAGCTCGACGAACGGCTCGTCGGCGTAGGCCTCGGCGTACAGCGCGTCGAGGTCTGTGTCGCCGGCGTCACCGGGTACGGTGACGTAACAGGACACGAGCTCACCCTGGTCCAGGGGGACGAGGTGCGGGACGAACGTGACACGCAGATCGGCGCCGAGGGCAGCGAGCTCCTGCTCGATCTCAGGTATGTGGCGGTGTGCGGGGACCCCGTAGGCGTTGACGTTCTCGTCGGCGCTGACGAAGTGCGTCTTCTCGCTCGGCGCCCGGCCGGCGCCCGACACGCCCGACTTGGCGTCGATCACCACGTCCTCGATGAGTCCAGCGCGCGCAAGCGGCGCGAGGGCGAGCAGGGTCGCCGTCGGATAGCAACCGGGGTTGGCCACCAGGTCGGCTCTCGCGATCTGCTCGCGGTAGCGCTCGGGCAGCCCGTACACCGCTTCGGGCAGGAGCTCGGGGGCCTGGTGCTCGCGGTACCAGCGGCCATAGACATCGGAATCCTGCAGGCGGAAGTCGGCGCTCAGGTCGACCACCCGCACGCCTCGGGCGCGAAGTTCGGCGACCAGCGGAGCCGCGGCGCCGTGCGGATAGGCGACGACGGCCGCGTCGACCTCGGCGTGACGGTCGACGTCGAGCTCCTCGAGCTCGATTGGGACGCGATGGTGGGGATAGAGATCGTCGAGCCGACGGCCCTGGTCTGACCGGGCGGTGAGTGACTTCAGCTCGAACGTGGGATGGCGGTGCAGGAGGCGGGCGGTCAGCGCGCCCGTGAACCCGGCGCTGCCGAACACCGACACGCTAGGAGGCACGGATCCTCCCTCCGAGCGCGTTCTCAAGGGCCGCGGCGATCGCGTCTCTGCGCTCGGCCACCTCCTCGTCGGTGAGCGTCCGATCGGTGGCGCGATAGGTCAGTCGCAGCGCGAGCGACTTGTTGCCCTGACCGAGCTTCTCGGGATCGCGATAGACGTCGAACACCTCGACGCCGGCCAGCAGCGGCCGGCCCGCGCCCCGAACTGCATCGATCAGCTCGTCTGCGCTCACGTGCTCGGGAACGATCACGGCGAGATCCTCGCGCACGTCCGGGAAGCTCGAGATCTCGCGGTACAGCGGCGTGGTGGGCACGCGCACCGCGTCGAGGTCGAGCTCGAACCCCGCGACCGTGTCGTCGAGATCCCAGTTCGCCGCCACCAGCGGATGGATCTCTCCCACCCACCCGGCCGGCTCGCCGTCGGCCAGGATGCGCGCCGAGCGGCCAGGGTGCAGGAACGGCTCGCTGGCGCGCACCAACGTCCACGGGATCCTCAACGCGTCGAACAGGCCGGCGAGCACGCCCTTGATCGAGTAGAAGTCGACCGGGCGCGCGGCACCGTCGCGCCAGCTCGGCGGCCGGGCCACGCCGGTCAGGATCGCCCCGACGTGGTGCGGCTCGCGCGGGAGATCGGTTTCTCCGCTCGGCAGATACACCGCCCCGGCCTCGAACAGCCGGACCGTGGCCGACCCGCGCGAGCGGTTGCGCTGCGCGATGTCGAGCAGCGAGCCGAGCAGCGTGGTCCGCAGCACCGACTGCTCGGTCGACAGAGGGTTGGTCAGCGCGACGGTGTCGCGCAGCGGGTGCTCGGGACCGAGCCGCAGACGGTCGCCGAGATCCGGGCTGGTGAAGCTCCAGCCGACGACCTCGTGCAGCCCCTGGGCGGCGAGCAGGTCGGCGGCGCGCCGGCGGAGCTTCTGGCGTGGGGTGAGCTCGCCGTGGGCGCCGTGGCGCGAGGGCAGCGTGGCGGGTAGCTTCTCGAGCCCGTCCATCCGCGCGACCTCTTCGACCAGATCGGCCTCGCGGGCCACATCGCCGCGGCGGAACGGCGGGACAGTCACGTCGAGTCCGTCGGGCGCGTCGGCGGTCTGGAACTCCAGCGCGTGGAGGATCTCGACGCAGCGCGGGCGCGAGATCGGTGCTCCCAGCAGGCTCTCGATTCTCGCCTCCCGCAGGCGGATCGTCTTGGCCAGTGGGCCCTCACCGCCGACGTCGACCGTCCCGGGCACGAGCCGGGCGCCGGTCAGCTCGAGCATCAGCTGAGTGGCGACGATCTGGGCCTCCATCGCCTGTTCGGGCTGAAGCTGCTTCTCGAACCGTCCCGAGGCCTCGCTGCGCAGCCCAAGCTTCAGCGACGTGCGATGGATGTTGGCGCCGTTCCAGTTCGCCGCCTCCATCAGCACTCGCCTGGTATCCGGTTGCACCTCGCTGCGCGCGCCGCCCATCACGCCGGCGATCGAGGTGGGCCCGTCGGCGTCCTCGATCAGGACCATGTCGTGATCGAGCGTGCGCACCTGCCCGTCGAGCGTCTCGATTTGTTCGCTCTCTTGCGCCCGCCGCACAGTGAGGCGCGCGCCGGCGACCCGGTCGAGGTCGAACGCGTGGAGCGGCTGCCCGGTCAGCAGCATCACGTAGTTGGTGATGTCGACCACGTTCGAGATCGGGCGCTGGCCGGCGGCCATCAGGCGCGCCTTGAGCCACGCCGGGCTCGGCCCGATCTTCACGTCCTCGAACACGCGGGCGGTGAAGCGGGGGCACAGCTCAGAGTCTTCGACGGTGATCGTGATCCCGGGCGGATCGCCCGCGCTGCCGGGGTCGTGGTGCCAGGGCGGGTTCTTGAGCGGGGCGCCGATGGCGGCGTGGGTCTCGCGGGCGACGCCGTAGACGCCCAGGCAGTCGGGGCGGTTCGAGGTGATCTCGAGCTCGAGCACGTCAGTGGCGATCGGCAGGACGGTTTCCAGCGGGGTGCCGGGGACCAGGCCGTTGGGCTCGAGCACCATGATCCCGGCGTGCTCGGTGCCGATCGCGACCTCGTCCTCGGCCAGGATCATCCCGTTGGACTCGATGCCCCGCAGCTTGGCCTTGCCGAGCCTGGTCCCGTCGGGCATGACCGCGCCGGGCTTGGCCACCGCCACGGTCTGCCCGGCGGCCACGTTGGGGGCGCCGCACACGATCTGTTGTGGTGTCTGGGCGCCGATGTCCACGAGGCAGACGGATAACCGATCGGCGTTGGGGTGCTGCTCGGCCTCGAGCACCCGGCCGACCACGAAGTTCTCGAGCGCGCTCACGCCGTGTTGATGGATCGCCTCGACCTTGGTGCCGGTCATGGTCAGCCGGTCGGCGATCTGATGCGTGTCGAGCGGCGGGTCGACGTACTCGCGCAGCCATTTGAGCGGGACGCGCATCAGCCGAACTGCTCCAGCAGCCGCACGTCGTTGTCGTAGAACATGCGCAGGTCGGGGACGTCGTGCTTGAGCATCGCGATCCGCTCGATCCCCATGCCGAACGCGAAGCCCTGGATCTGCTCGGGGTCGTAGCCGTGCTCGCGCACATACTCGAACACGTTCGGGTCGACCATCCCGGCGCCGAGGATTTCGATCCAGCCCTCGCCCTTGCAAACCGGGCAGCGCGAGCCGTCCGGCATGAACCCCTGCTTGCAGTTGAAGCACGACACGTCGACCTCGACGCTCGGCTCGGTGAACGGGAAGAAGTGCGGCCGCATCCGGACCTCGCGCTCCTCGCCGAAGATCGCCCGCGCAAAGGTCAGCAGCGTGCCCTGGAGGTCGGCCAGCGTGATATCGGTGTCGACCGCGAGCCCTTCCATCTGGCTGAACTGGGGACTGTGGGTGGCGTCGTTGTCGGGCCGGTACACCCGGCCCGGGATCACGATGTAGAGCGGCGGCGGGTGCTGCTCCATCGCCCGCACCTGAACAGGTGAGGTGTGGACTCTCAGGAGGCGCGCGTCCGGATCGAAGATGTCGGGCGTCGGCTGCACGTAGAACGTGTCGGTCATCAGCCGCGAGGGGTGCGTCTCGTCGAAGTTGAGCGCGACGAAGTTGTAGTAGACGGTCTCGACCTCGGGGCCCTCGGCCACCCCCCATCCCATGCCGATGAACACGTCCTCGATCTCACGCTGGGTCTGGGTGATCAGGTGAAGCCGTCCGATCTGCGCCGGCGGATCGCCGGGGAGGGTGATGTCGACCAGGTCGCGCTCGAGCCGGGCTTCCAGCTCCTGCGCGGCGAGTTGCTCCGTGCGTTGCTCGATCGCGGCCTCGAGCGCCTTGCGGGTTTCGTTGGCCGCCTTGCCCGTCGCGGCGCGCTCCTCTGGCGGGAGCGACGCCACATTTCGCAGGAGGTTCGGCAGCTCGGCCTTGCGACCCAGGTAGCGGATGCGGACGTCTTCCAGGGTTTGCGTGTCGTCCGCGGTGGCGATCGCGCTCTCGGCCTCGGCCCGGATCTCGTCGATGCGCTCGGTCATTCGGTTTCGGGGGCCATCCTACGTTTTAGTTCGTAGAGGGCGATAGTCGCGGCCATGGCCGCGTTGAGCGAATCGGTCTGGATGGGGATGTGGGCGACGTGGTCGGCCTGTGCAACGACCTCACCTGGGAGGCCATCGCGTTCTGCGCCGACCATCAATGCGACCTCTTTGGCGCTGGACATGACATATGCGGGAGTGGATCGCCAAAGTTCGTCGCCGGCGCCGGGGACGAGGGCGATCTTGGTCCCCGGGAGGTCGGTCACCTCGGCGCGGGCGAGGGGGACCGCGAACACCGCTCCCATCGAGGCGCGCACCGCCTTGGGCGAAAACGGATCCGCGGTGCCCGGGCCGAAAGCAACGCAGGAGGCGCCGAACGCAGCGGCTGACCGGAGGATCGCGCCGACGTTGCCCGGGTCGTGCAGACCGTGTAGGTACACGCACAGCGGCCCGACCGGGGCATCAGCCCACCGCTCCTCGTAGACCGCGAGCGTGCGCGTGCCCGAACCCAGGCCCGACGCAGACGCCAAAACCTCAGCGTCTACCGAGACCCCGGGTAAGCCGCTGCCCACCGCGGCATACCGCTCGATGGCGGTCCACCCATGGGCATCAGCCACTGACAACAAATCCTCACCCTCAGCCACGAACAATCCCGACCGATCGCGCCAGCGGCGACGCTGGCGGAGCTTGCGGATCTCCTTGAGCTTCTGGTTGTGGGGGCTGGTGATCTGAGTCATAAAAAAAGCGCCTCTCCGTTTGGAGCGGCGCCCGGTTGGCGGTGCTGGTTGGTCGGCTTGTCGCTCAGCCGGCCGCCAGCGCCTCGCGGGCGCGGTCGGCAAAGCGTCGGAAGGTATCTGCGTCGCGGACGGCGATGTCCGCCAGGATCTTGCGGTCGAGCTCGACGCCGGCGAGCTGCAGGCCGTGCATGAACTGCGAGTAGGACATGTCGTTCTGGCGCGCCGCCGCGTTGATCCGGGTGATCCACAGGCGGCGGAAGTCGCGCTTGCGGTTGCGCCGGTCGCGATAGCGATACTGATCGGCCTTGAGCAGGGCCTCCTTGGCCACCCGGTAGTGCCGGCTCGCGTCGCCCCGGAAGCCCTTGGTCAGCGCCAGTGTCGAGCGGCGCTTCTTGCGCGCGTGTACCGAACGCTTGACCCGAGTCATCCGCTCTGCCTCCGCTTGGCGCCGAGCAGCGTCTTCACCCGCGGCTCATCGTGCGGGCTGATCCACGACGGCTTCGCCTGGCGCCGCTTGCGCTTGGGCGTCTTCTTCTCGAGGATGTGGGTCGAGAACGCGCGGCGGCCGCGCACCTTGCCGTTGGCGGTCAGCTTGAAGCGCTTCTTGGCGCCGGAATGGGTCTTCATCTTCGGCATCGGAACTGCCGCTAGTAAAGCAGACGTCAGGGTTTCACCGTGAACGTCGCTGCGCCGAACGGCTTCGGAGCGCCGTGCAGGGTTCCGGCGCGGCCCCGGTCGTAGGCCGCCACCTTGACGATGTACGTGCCGGGACACCATTGCCGCCCGACGCCAGGCTTGAAGCTCTCGTTGAAGTTGCGCCCGCGGACGTCGTTGATCCCGCCCCCGGTGATGGCGCCGAACGTGCTCGGACAGCCCGCCCCGGTGGGCCCGACGCCGCGGAACTGGTAGTCGGCGTCGTTGAGCAGCAGCCGAAAACTGATGTGGAAGACGGTCGTGGGGCCGCCGGTGGCCGGCGCGGCCAGAACGCGATTGGGGGTCGCGGGGTTGCGCTCGGCGGCACGCGATAGCGCCGTCTCGGGCGCCGGCTGCGGCGGCCTCAGCGGCTGGGGCGTGCCGGCGATCCGCTTGATGACCTGGCCCGCGGTGCCATACCAGATGAGCGCCGGCTTACCGCCCGCGAACTGCCGGTCGACCTGTACCGCGGCGATGTTCCCGTGCACCGGCACGGTCACGGCCAGGCTGCGGCGGTAGACCGGGCCGCCGGCCGGGATCACCTCGGGCGGGAAGTAGAACTCGACTCGCGTCACGCCGTCGGGGACGACCAGGATGAACCGCGTCTGGGTCGAGCCACCGGCGAACGAGCGGCCGGCGCCGTCGACCTGCATGGCGGACCCGGCTTCGATCGCCGCAGCGTCGCTGCCGCCGCCCCCACCGCCCGCGCTCATCACGCCGAGCGTCTCGTCGCGGGCGTGATTCTGTGCCCGGGTGATCCGAGGGAACCGCCGTGCCGCGACCGCCAGTTCAGCGGCGGTCGGCGGCCGGGACGGCACGAGATAGAGCTTCTCGCCCCACGGCGCAGTCGTGGCGAACCGGATCAGCGGCAGGTCGGGCTCGCCTTCCATCG
>DATFDC010000605.1:0-9823 GCA_035252415.1 Solirubrobacteraceae bacterium | reverse complement strand
GGAACAGCTTGGCCGCCTGGGCCAGGTGGGCGGCGGCTTCCTGCATCGCCGCGACCAGGCCCTCGCCGTCGGGCGCGCGCCTCCAGTACGCCGCGCGGCCGACCACCGACAACGCGCGCGCCCGCGTGATGAGCTCGCCGGCGGGCGCCTGCTCGAGGATGCGCCGGGCCATCGGCTCGGCCTCGGAAGCTCGGTGACCGTCGCTGATCAGATCGGTGGCGAGCTCTGCGTCCACCGCTCGCCGAAGCGCGGCCGTCCCGTGCACCCGCGCGGCCTCGCTCAGTCGCTCCATGATCCCGGTGCGCTGGGCGAGCATGGCTGCGGCCTGGCAGCTGCGCGCGACGAGCAGCAGCGCGCCGGGGTAGCGGTCGAGCACCTCCCCCGGGATGCGATCGAGGACCGCGAGCAGCTCGAGCGTGTCGACCGCGGCGACCCGGGCCGGATCGGCCTCCGCGAGCAGCCGCGCCGCGGCGTCGTCCTGGCCGGCAGCCAGCAGGAGCTGCAGGGCCGCGCCCAGCTCGCCGTGGCGCGCGTAGTACGCCGCCGCCGCGGTCAGCGCCGCCGGGTCGACCGGGCCGAACGTGGCGAGGTGATCTCGTACCGGACCGGGAAGCCGCCACCACGGGCCGTCAGCCCGGGTGAGCGGCAGCCCGAGGCCGAGCGCGCGCTCGAAGAACTCCGCCTCGCCGGTGACCGCCGCCAGCAGCTCGCGGTCGAGCAGCGGAAGCGGCGCGATCTGCGCCAGGTGCCGTCGGTCCGGACCGAGCGCGACGATCAGCTCCTCGAGGATCGCGCCCACCGCGTCGCCGCCCCGATCGGTGCCGGCACCGGGGCTGGCCACGGCCTGGAGCGGCTGATCGGTTTGCCTGGCCCGCGACATGGCGAGGACCGCGGCGGCGGTCCAGCCCCCGGTGACCGCGTCGAGCATGCGGCCTTCCTCGCCCGATACCTCGAGGCCGAACCCGGCGTTCGCCAGCTTAAGGGTCTCCTCGGGCCGAAGGGCGAGCTCGCCCGCCCCCAGCTGCACCGCCTCGGCCCGTCGCAGTCGCTGCGCTCCCTCCGGCAGCGCTCGCCCGAGCACGATCAGGCGCTGGGGCGGCGCCACCAGACTCGCGATCCGATCGATCAGGACTCCCGCGTCGCGGGTGGCGTTGTGGGCGTCGTCGATCACGATCGCGCATGCCTCACCCTTCAGCGCGGCGACCATCGCGTCCACCGCCCCGACCGGGTCGGCGCCCGCGGCGGTCATCGAGGCAGCGGCGTCGAGAAAGCCCGCACGGGACACCGCCGCTCGGAGCCGGGCGGCGAGCAACTCGGCCGACACGCCGCCCTCCTCGAGCAGCGCCTCGACGCCGACCGAGCCCCAGACCTCGGCCAGCTCGGCGGCCAGCACCGACTTCCCGTAGCCCGCGGCGGCCTCCACGACGACGACCACGACGTCCTCCCCGCGGCACTGATCGGTCAACCGCGGGCGCGGAACGTGATGCGACGGCAGCCGGCCCATGTCTCTGCACGCCGGAGGCCGAGCCGGGCGACAGCCCTCGCCCCGGGCGGCCTCCCTCGTGATGGGCAAGTCTTGCACAGCTTGGGCAAGGCTTCACCCCCTGGACGCGGCTGCTGTAGCGTGCCGTGCCATGGCCACTGCAGACGTCCTCAAGCCCGACTTCGCCACCCGGCGCAGTCACTTCATCTTCACCGACGATCACGACCAGCTGCGCGACTCGATCCGCCGGTTCGTGATCAAGGAGCTTCAGCCTCACGCCGAGGAGTGGGAGGAGACGACGTTCCCCGACTGGGTGTTCGAGCGGATGGGCGAGCTCGGCTTCCTCGGGCTGGACAAGCCCGTGGAGTACGGCGGGCAGGGCGGGGACTACTACACGACGCTGGTGCTGGCCGAAGAGCTCGTGCACGCCCACTGCGGCGGCCTGGGGATGGGCATCGCGGTGCAGACCGACATGACGATCCCGCCGATCCTCAAGTTCGGCACCGAGGAGCAGAAGCAGGAGTGGGCGGTGCCCGCGATCGCCGGGCGCAAGATCCTCTGCCTCGGGATCACCGAGCCCGATGCCGGCTCCGACGTGTCGGGGATCAAGACCCGGGCGGTCCGCGACGAGTCGGCGGCCGAGTACGTGATCAACGGCTCCAAGACGTTCATCACCAACGGCCATCGCGCGCACGGGATCGTGCTGGTCACCAAGACCGACCCCGACGCCGGCTACGACGGCTTCACGCTGTTGCTGGTCCCGATGGACTCACCCGGGGTGATCCGCGAGAAGCGCCTGCAGAAGCTCGGCATGCATGCCTCGGACACCGCGCTGCTCGCCTTCCAGGACGTCCGCGTGCCTGAATCGGCGGTGCTCGGCCAGGTCGGCAAGGGCTTCTACCACATCATGTGGGAGCTTCAGGGCGAGCGCCTGATCGGCGCCGCAGGCTCGGTCGCCGGGGCCCAGCACGTGTTCGACCGCACGCTGGCCTACGCCAAGGAGCGCACGGCGTTCGGGCGCCCGATCGGGCACTTCCAGGCCATCCGCCACAAGTTCGCCGAGATGGCGACCAAGATCGAGACCGCCCGCCAGATGGTCTACACGACCGCGTGGCGCTTCCAGAACGGCGAGTACCCGGTGCGCGAGATCACCATGGCCAAGCTGTACTCGGCTCGGATCGCCGTCGAGGTGGCCGACGAGTGCATCCAGATCCACGGCGGGAACGGGTACATGAAGGAGTACGGGATCGAGCGCTCCTGGCGCGATCTGCGTCTGAACCGGATCGGCGCCGGCAGCGACGAGATCATGCTCGAGGTGATCGGTCGCTCGTACGGGCTTTAAGTCGACTCTCGGCCGGCGGGCGAAAGCAACCTCGGGTCACTGCCGTTGCTGTGACGGGGCAGGGGTGTACTCGTGCCGTGCGGCGTCGGGTTCGCCCGCTCCTGCATGTACACGACAGGAGGTAGCGATAATGCCGATGTGCCGCTGGTAGTCGCGAGGTTTCGCCACTAGACGAATTACCGATAGCCAGCGGGGGCGGCTATCGGTACATTTCCGGTCCGACGTCAGCCGCAGGGGGCCGCTGGCGTTCTTTTCTGAATTAGGGGCAGGGCGCACTTCTGTGCCGCGCGGGTGACTTACCTGCGGCCGACCGCGCACGCGCGCACGGCCGTCGGTTCACCTCTCCGCCGACAACCCTGGATCACTGTCACTTGCTCTCACTGCTGAAGACACCGTCGCTTCGCCGCTTTTTCCTCGCTCACTTCCAGTCTGAGCTGGGCACCGGCGCCGCGTACGTCGCGCTGCTGCTGGTCGCATACCACCGCCTTCACTCCGGGTGGGCGATCTCGCTCGTGCTGCTCGCCGACTTCGTTCCGGGCATCGCGCTGGGTGCGCCGCTCGGCGCCCTCGCCGACCGGCTCCCGCGCCGGCGCCTGATGATCAGCGCCGACCTGCTGCGCGCCGGCGCGTTCGTTGGGCTCGCGGTGATCCCCTCGTTCGGTGCGACGGTCGCCCTCGCCCTGGTCGCCGGGGTCGGCAGCACGATGTACCGGACAAGCTTCAACGCCGCGCTGCCGGGGATGGTCACGGAGGAGCAGCGCTCGCCCGCCACCGCGCTCTACGGGATGAGCTGCAGCACCGGGATGACGGTCGGTCCCGCGCTGACCGCGTTGGTTCTGCTGTTCGCGCCCGCCACGCTCGTGCTCGCGGCCAACGGCGTCACCTTCCTGGTCTCGGCCGCGGTGCTGCGCACCCTTCGCATCGACCATGACGCCGCCTCGCCGGCGCGGTCGAACCCCGAGCCCGAACGGACATCGCTGTGGTCCTCGACGATCGACGGGGTGCAGTCCGTGCGACGGCTCCCCGGAGTGTCGATGCTGCTGTTCATCGGGCTTGCCACGGTTCTGGCCGGCGCGCTGATGAACGTGGCTGAGCCCTTGCTGGCCGTCGGTCCGCTGCACGCGGGCAACTCCGGATACTCCGTGCTGGTCGCCGTGTACGGGGCGTCGATGGCCGTGGGATCTGCGGCTACGGCCCGTGCCGGGTCGAGCGTTCGCCGCCTGCGCCGCTGGCTCGTGATCGGCATGGCGGTGCAGGGAGCGGGCATGATCGGATCCGCGGCCGCCCCCACCCTGAACTTCGCGGCAGTCAGCTTCGCGCTGACCGGAGCGGGCAACGCATTTCTCGCCGGCCCCGAGGTCCGGCTTCTGCAGGAACTGGTCAGCGAACGGCTGCTGGGCCGGGTGTTCGGACTGCGTGACGCGCTGATCAACTGCGGGTACGTGCTGGCTTTCGTGAGCGCCGGTGCGGTGCTCGCCGCGCTGGGCGTGCAGGCGATATTCGCGCTTGGGGGCGTCGGCCTGGCCGCGCTCAGCGTCGCGGCCTGGCTCGGCTTCCGGCCTGGTCGAAGCGCCGACGCGCTTCCGGCTCTCGCCGAGACGGCGTGAACTTCACCGACTGACTCGAGAAGGAGGGACCATGCCGCACATGGCCTGGTAGTAACAAAGCAAAAGGCCCGCCTCGCGAACTTTGAGCGCGAGGCGGGCCTTTTCTGTGCGATCAGTTGGCGGGTCGCACGCCCGGGTGAACTCGTGTGTGCCTGGCTAGAAAGCGCACTTCGGATCGATGTACACGTCGTCGATCTGCGACGACCCCGTCACCGCCGTGAACCGAAGCGCCACCTGCGGCGTCTTGCCGGTGAGCAGCCCGTTGACGATGCCCTGGACGACCGACAGCGTGAGCATCCGCGACGAGGGTCGCCAGCTTCCGCTCAGCGCCACGGTTCCGACTGGCACCGCGACCGCTCCGAGCAGCGGCTCCTTGTAGACGATCGACACCGCGACGATCGACAGCAGGCCGTTGTTGCGGCCGAAGAAGCGGAACGCCGGGTAAGCGGCGTCGACGCATGTGTACGGCGTCTGCACGCTGGCGCCGGCCGGCAGGTACATCGACGAGTTGCCGACCGTGCCGGTGGCGCCGAACGGCTCGCTGCCGGACACGAGGCGAGCCCCACGGCCGACGGTCCAGCCCGACAGGCTGCCTTCGAAGTCTCCGCCGGGTACGAGCTTGTAGTTGCTCGAATCGCTGAACTGCGCGAACGGCTGGCTCAGCGTGGCGTTGTCGCAGGCGTCGGTGCTGATCAGGGCCGCCTTCGCCGAGGCGGCGGGGAGAACGGCCAGGGCAAGCGCGCCGAGAACGCCCAACGGGAGCAGGCGGCGCGGGGTACGTGGGAACGCAAGAGAACTGAACAAGTAGAGCCCTCCTTGGCTTTACTGGCAGCCGAGCCGTCTCACCGCCCGGTGAGACCTCTTGCTTTGCGTCCCCGGCTCACGCCAGGTTTGCCCTTTTCAGTTGGGTTACGCCCGGTTGATCGGTGCTCTGGATCCCGGTGCTGAGCGCCGCACTAAATACCTGGACACCTGTACGAGGAATCGGCAGATTCTGCTCGGATCACTAACGTCTGGCGCCGGGCGGATCGATATCTCGCGTAGATGTCTTTCGAACCGAGCTTCGAGGAGCAGGAGCTGCTCGCGGAGACCATCGAGCAGAAGGCGACCGGTCTCTCGACGCGCGAGCTACTGCTCGGGGTCCTGACCGCCTCCACGTTCGCGATGATCGTGGCGGCGATCTGGCTGCTCCGTCCACCTGGCGCCTTCGCGATCGTCCCCGCGATCGTGTGCTTCGTCGTGCTCGTCCTTGCCACCGGGGTGTGGTTCGACATGCCGCTCGGAATCGCGCCCGCGAGTCAGCTCGGATTCGTCCCGCTGCTGTTCGCCCTGCCGCTCGCGCTCGTCCCGGTCGCCGCGACGCTCGCGTTTGTGCCCATGTATCTGCGGGTCATCCACCGGCGTGAGATCCGCCCCGGCCGCCTGCTGCTGATACCGCTGAATTCCTGGTTCGCGCTTGGGCCGGTGACCGTCTTCGTGATCGCGCAAACCGAGCCCGCGCACGCCGGCCCGCTTCTGCTGCTCGCGGCCCTGGTGGCTCAGTTCGTCGCCGATTTCATCGTCTCGTCGGTGCGATTCAGGATCCTGCGCGACGCGGACCTGTCGGCGCTCCTGCGCAGCTCATGGGTGTATCTGATCGACGCAGCCCTCTCCGGGATCGGGCTGGTCGTGGCCAGGGACATTCACAGCGCACCGCTGGCGGGTCTGTCGCTGGTGCCGCTGCTCGGTCTGCTGGCGCTGTTCGCTCACGAGCGACGCCGGCGGCTGGAGAGCATGCTCGAGCTATCGAGCGCTTACCGCGGCACCGCGCTGGTCCTCGGCGACGTCATCGAAGCCGACGACGGCTACACCGGCGAGCACTGCAAGAGCGTGGTCAGCCTCGCCCTCGAACTCGCGGAGCACCTGGGCCTCAGCCCCGCTCGACAGCGCAACCTCGAGTTCGCCGCGCTCCTGCACGACGTGGGCAAGATCGCCATCCCCAAGGAGATCATCAACAAGCCCGGCAAGCTCGACCCGCATGAGTGGACGATCATCAAGACCCATACGCTCGAGGGCCAGAAAATGCTCGAGCGGGTCGGTGGATTCATGCGCGAGGTCGGCATGATCGTGCGCTCCCATCACGAGCGCTGGGACGGCGGCGGCTATCCCGACGGGCTGGTTGGCGAGGAGATCCCGCTCGAGGCCCGGATCATCTCGTGCTGCGACACCTGGAACGCGATGCGGACCGACCGCCCGTACCGCAGTGCCCTGTCGGTCGAGGTGTCACTGGCCGAGTTGCTCTCGAACACCGGCAAGCAATTCGATCCGCGGGTGGTCGATACGTTCATCCGAAAGGTCGTGCCCGCCAGCGAGCCCGGCTTCACCGAGGCCGGCGCGACCGTCCCGGCACCCGCGCCCGCGCCGCGTCCCACGCCGGCGCTGGTCCCGGGCGCGGCGGAGTCATAGGCTTCGCGGCGGCACCCCACCCCGCGGCCAACCTCACTATCTTTGTCGATACCTGGCCAAAACCGAAGCACCGTTTTACGGTGCGACTCTGTTAGGCTGGGCCACTCCGGAGGTCTGCACTCGTCTGAACGCCTTACCGTTCCCCCGGGAGCGGCATACAGACGGGTCGCGACGGCACGGCAGACAACCCATGACCGTGACCCTGACAGCAAGCACTGGTGCGAAGATCCTCGTGTGGCGCGAGAAGGACATGTTCGCCGCCCTGCGAGCCGGCGGCAGCGAGGAGGCTCAGATCTGCCTGGGCATCGACCTGTTCGAGGTCATCGCCGAGCTTGCCGACCTGGATCTCGACAACGAGGAGGACTCGGAGGAGGCCACGAGGCTGGCTGCCGACGCCCGGCAGCGTTTGGCCTCGATGCCCAGTCATCGCCGGCTGTGAATCCGGGTAACACCGGGTCCTGATGGACTCCGCACGCGGACAGTTGCTGGTGGCCGGACCCTCGCTGCTTGACCCGAACTTCTGGCGCACCGTGGTGCTGATCGTCGAGCACAACGACGACGGGGCGCTCGGGCTGGTCCTGAACCGCCCGTCCGAGACCAGCGTGGGCGAGGCGGTCCCCCAGCTCAGCGAGCTCCTCGATCCCGCCCAGGACCTGTTCATCGGCGGCCCCGTACAGCCCTCGGCAGTGATCGTCCTGGCCGAATTCGAGGATCCCAGCGACGCGGCCCTGATCGCGTTCGACGACGTCGGCGTGCTCGGCACCGGCCCGTCGGAGGAGCAGATCGCCGCGGAGATTCGCGCCGGTCGGGCGTTCCTCGGACACGCCGGCTGGGGGCCCGGTCAGCTCGACGGCGAACTCGAGCGGGGCGACTGGATCCTGGAGCCGGCCAAGCTCGAGGACGCGTTCTCGAGCGAGGCCCGCCGCCTGTGGTCCGAGGTGCTGACCCGCAAGGGCGGAAGCTACGCCCTGGTCGCGCGCATGCCGGCCGACCCGTCGATGAACTGATTCGGACCCGGCCCCCGCCCGGCCCAACTACGATCAGGCGATCGCGCACACCCACACACACGCGCACGGTCACACGCACGCGCACGTCAGCCGCGATACCGAACTGCGCTCGTTGGTGGCGGCGCTGGTTCTGATCCTCGCGTTCATGACCGTGGAGATCGTGGTCGGCGTGATCGGCTCGTCGCTGGCGCTGCTCTCCGACGCCGGGCACATGCTGACCGACGCGGCCGCCCTCGGGATGTCGCTTGCCGCAGCGCGGCTGGCCGCCCGCCCGGCCTTCGGGGCGATGACCTTCGGGCTCGGCCGGGCCGAGATCCTGAGCGCGCAGGCCAACGGGCTGACCCTCCTGGTCCTCGCCTGCCTGATCGTCTACGGAGCGATCGTGCACCTGGTCTCCCCTCCGCAGGTGAGCGCCGGTCTCGTGCTGGTCGTGGCGCTGGTCGGCATCCCGGTCAACCTGCTGGCGGTCCGGATCCTCGCCGGCGGAGGCGGCGGGGAGCGGAGCATGAACGTCGAGGGCTCCTATCAGCACATCCTCACCGACCTGTACGGCTTCATCGCCACCGCGATCGCCGCCGGCGTGATCCTGGCCACCGGGTTCGACCGGGCCGACGCGATCGCCTCGCTGCTGATCGCCGGGCTGATGCTCCATGCCGCCTACGGTCTGCTGAAGGCGTCCGGCCGGGTGTTCATGGAGGCGGCACCCGCCGGGCTCGACCCCGACCAGATCGGGAACGCGCTGGCCGGTCAGACCGGGGTGGTCGAGGTGCACGACCTGCACGTGTGGGAGGTCACCTCGGGATTCGCCGCCCTGTCGGCTCATGTGGTGGTCCGCGCCGAGGACGATTGCCACGAGCTGCGGCGCTCGCTGCAGCAGCTGCTCGAGGAGCGCTTCGACATCCACCACACGACACTGCAGGTCGACCACGAGCCCGCGCCGCTCCAGATCGAGGTGCCGAGCGGACCCGGGGACGGGGACGAGCGGCGATAGACTCGCGGGCATGAGCGTGGCGCCATGAAGGTCGTCAAGCCGGGCGCGGATCGGGACGTTCCGCGTGGTGTGGTCGGGGGCAGCGAGATCTCCCAGGCCACCACCGGGGCCCAGAACATCTACATGGCGGTGTTCCGCGTTCCGCCGGGCGCGCAGTCGCGCCCGCACTACCACGAGAACTGCGAGAGCGCGGTCTACATGCTGTCCGGATCGCTGCGGGTCAAGTGGGGAGACCGGCTCGAGGAGGAGCTGATGCTCGAGCCGCGCGACCTCGTGTACGTCCCGCCGCGCGAGACCCATGTGCTCGAGAACGTGTCCGACTCCGAGCCCGCCGAGTACGTCGTCGCGCGCGACTCGCCGCTCGAGGACGCGGTGATCGTGCCCTGGGCCGAGGCCCCGGGTCACAGCCTCCCCGGCTAGCAGCCCGGGTCGAGGACGACGTAGTCGCCGTCGTCGAGCACGAACAATCCGCCGTGCACGAGCGTCTCGCCGGCGCGCGCCGGCCCGCGGAGGAGCGCGGCCTTGCTCAGCATCTCCGCCTCGGTGGCCGTCGGGGCCAGCGCGGTGACCTGGACGATGCCGGTGAACGCCGGCCGGCCGCTGCCCGGGTCGAGCAGATGGTGCGAGACGTGCCCGTCGGCGTCGATCCAGCTGCGCTTACCGATGCCGCTCGTGGCCACGCCGCCCGAGCGCAGGAGGAACGTGTGCAGGACGGCGTCCTCGAACGGGCTCGCCACGTGCACCTCGCGGGCGGGCGCATGGGACCCGCCCACGCGCAGATCGCCGCTGCAGTCGACCACGAACGCGTCGTGGCCGGCGAGCAGCGCGGCCAGCTCGTCGGCGAACACCCCCTTGGCGACGCCCCCCGGATCGATCTGGACGCCGGCCGGCCGGATCACCGAACTCGTACGGCGATCGGTGCTGAGGAGTCGCCAGTGCGCCTCGGGC
>DATFDC010000604.1:0-7338 GCA_035252415.1 Solirubrobacteraceae bacterium | reverse complement strand
CGCACGGCGATGCGCCCTCCGGGTGAGCGCCGGCGGGCGCGGTCCCGCACCCGAGCTGGTCGAGGTTGCCGTGCCGACCCGGGATCGGAGGCTCGGTTCCCCACGGGTAGGGCCGGGCCATCTCTGACTCCTGGTCCCAGGTCGCCGCCTTCTCCCACTCGACCTCGGTGGGAAGGCGGGCGCCGTGCGCGCGGGCGAAGGCGTCGGCCTCGAACCAGGAGACGTGGACCACCGGCCGGTCGGGGTGAAGCGACTCGAGCCGGCCGAGCCTCCACTCCGCCGCGTGGTCCGCCGTCCAGCCGCCTGGTCGGGTGATGTCGTATTGCTCCTTCCAGGCCCAGCCTTCACCCGACCACCACTCGCGGCGCTCATATCCGCCGCCTTCGACGAAGTTCAGATATGTGGCGTTGGTGACCGGGGTGCGCCCGAGCAGGTACCCGCGCACGTCGGTGCGGTGGCGCGGGCGCTCGTTGTCGTAGGCGAAGCCGCGCGCCGGCGCGCCAATCGTGCAGGCGCCGGCGGGCACCTCGACCATCTCGAGCCCGCTGAGCGACGGGTCCGGGGACGCGGGCGCATCCCGGCGTTCGGCCAGCTCGTAGTGACTCAGGCAGGCCAGCTGAAGCGTCTGGAGCATCGTCTCGTTGTGCTGATGCTCGTGGCGGAGCACCATCTCGTGAAGCGCTCCGTCGCCCACGCCTCGCTCCTCGACCACCTCGAGTGTGCGGGCGCGTGTCTCCTCGAGGTACTCGCGCGCCTGTGCGGCGCCCAGTAACTCGATGTCGCCGCGCACCGCGCGCGGAGTTTCGAACGCGTCATAGGTGGCGGCCAGATCGTCGTGCAGCAGCGGACGCCCGCCGTGGCGATTCACCAACCACAGATCCTCGTACGCGGCGATGTGGGCGAGGTCCCACACCAGCGGGCTCATCAGCGGCGAATGGACCCGCTCCAGGTCGGCCGCCGACAGCGATGCGACGAGCGCCAGGGTCCGATCTCGGGCCTCCTCGAGCGCCTCGACGATCTCGGTCCCGGTGCGCGAGGCGTCGGCTGCGATCGGGCTCGTCACCGGTGTCATTGTGACATGCCAGTTATTAACTTCTCGAGAAGTTAGGTAAGTAACTTTCAGGTTAACCGGTTCACCATGAGAGGTGAAACGGTTAACTGATTTTGGTGAAACGGTTCAGGTGCGCAGTGCGTAGCGGAGGTAGAGCGCAGCGTCGTGCTCGAAGGCCCAGACGAGCGACATCGTGCACAGTTCGGCGAGCTCGGGACCGGCGGTGATCGCCGGGGCGGTGCCCCCGCCGGTCAGCTTCGGCGCCAGCGACAGGAACAGCTCGTCGACCAGGTTCTCCTGCAGCAGCGCACCGAACAGGGTGGGGCCGCCCTCGCACAACAGCGTGCGCACGTCGTAGGCCGAGCGCAGCCGCCGCATCATCGTGGTCAGCGTGAGCTCGCCGGCGTCGAGCCGGATGACGTCGACCCCGGCGGCCAGGCCGGAAGTGTCGAGCGCGGAGGGGGTGAACACGACCACCCGGGCGCCGGGATCGGAGAACAGCGGGATGTTCGTCGGCACGTCGCCGCTGCGGGTGAAGACGACCGACAGCGGTTCGGGGTTGAGGCCGGCGGCGGCACGGCGCTCGCGGCGCTCGGGATCGCGCACCATCCGGCCGTAGCGCTCGCTTCGCAGGGTGCCCGTCCCGGCCATGACCGCGTCGACGCGCTCGCGCAGGCCGTGGAACAACTCGCGGTCGGCATCGTCGCTCAGCCAGCGGGAGCGGCCGTGGTAGGCGGCGTGGCCATCGGCGCTCGCCACGAAGTTGACCATGGTGTAGGGGCGGTCCACGTGCGCGCGGGCTTCGACGTCGACCTCGGCGACCAGGCCCCGCACATCGAGGAAACCCGGCTCGGGGAACAGCCGGCGCAGCGGCGGGAGCGGACCGGGGGTGGGGGGGCCGGGCGGCATGGCGTGATAAATACCCGTCTTGCGCGAATCGCGCTCTTCGAGGGAGGGAAGCTCGCATGCTCGACTGCACCTACCGCGTCCAGATCCCGCACCACGCCGGTCAGCTGGCGCGCGTGGCCGGGGCGATCGCCGACGGGCAGGGGCTGATCGGCGATGTGGTGACCGTTTCGCTGGGTCGCGAGCACTCGGTCCGTGACATCACGATCGAGGTGCGCGACACCGAGCAGGCCGGGCACATCGCGCAGCTGATCGAGGCCGTGCCGGACGTGAGCGTGCTCTGGCATCAGGATCGCGCGCTGATCCGTCACAGTGGCGGCAAGCTGCGAATCGACGCCTGCTGGCCGGTGCGGACCGTGCAGGAGATGCGCGACGTGTACACCCCGGGCGTGGCGCGCGTGTGCACGGCGATCGCCGAGCAGCCGGAACTGGCCGCGCGCTACACGATGATCTCCCGCAGCGTGGCGATCTGCACCAACGGCACGCGGGTGCTGGGCCTGGGCAACATCGGGCCGGTGGCATCGATGCCGGTGATGGAGGGCAAGGCCGTCTTCTACGACCAGTTCGCCGGGATCTCGGCGATGCCGATCCTGATCGACGCCACCGATGTCGACGCGTTCGTCGACACGGTTGTGCGGATCGCCCCGACGTTCGGCGGGATCCACCTCGAGGACATCTCGGCGCCCGAATGCTTCGAGATCGAGCGGCGGCTGATCGAGGCGCTCCCCCAGCCGGTCATGCACGACGATGTGCATGGGACCGCGGTGGTGTCGCTGGCCGCCGCAATCGTGGCCTGCCGATACGCCGGGATCGAGCTGGCGGCGGCCACGGTGGGCCAGCTCGGGCTGGGCGCGGCCGGATACGGGATCGCCTCGCTGATGGTCGAGGGCGGGGTCAAGCGGGTGATCGCCTTCGATCCGCTCGAGGCATCCCACGCGAGGGCCCGGGCCCACGGGATCGAGATCTCGACCATGGAGCAGGTCATGGCCGAGGCCGACGTGGTGGTGGCCACGACCGGGCGCAAGGGCCTGATCGAGCCCGCGATGATCCGCCCTGGGCAGGTGATCCTGGCCCTGACCAATCCGGATCCCGAGATCGAGCCCGAACTGGCCGAGGCAGCGGGTGCGGCGTTCGCCGCCGACGGGCGCAGCGTCAACAACGTGCTGGGCTATCCCGGCATCTTCCGTGGCGCGCTTCAGGCCGGCGCGGCCGGGATCAACGTGGAGATGAAGCTGGCCGCGGCGCAGGCCATCGCCGAGCTGGCACGCGGCGAGGAACTCGTCCCCAACGCGCTCGACCAGCGGGTGCACGACGCGGTGGCCGAGGCGGTCCGGGACGCCGCCACCACGAGCGGCATCGCCAGGCCTGAGCGCGCCACCGCGCTCCAGCCCGACCGACGCGCCGCCAGGATCTAGTGGTTAGGCTGCCCGCCGATGGACTTCCGGCAGCTCGACCGTGGGGAACTGGTTGCCGTGCTGGGCGGGGCCATCCTGGGCGTCTCGGTGTTCCTCGCCTGGTTCACGCTAGGCGATAAGTTCACCGTGCTCGGCAGCTGCCGCGGGCCCAACACCTCGTGCTCGGCCTGGAAGTCGATGATGATCATCCGCTACCTACTGCTGGTCACCGCAATCGCCCCACTCGTGCTGGCCTGGATCATCATCCGCGGGCACGCCCTGTCCTGGCCGCGCGGCGAGATGACCGCGATCATCGCGATCGCCGCGCTCACCTTCACGGTGTTCCGGGGCGTGATCGACCGGCCGGGAGCCCCGCCGGGGCAGATCAGCATCACCTACGGCTGGTGGATCGGGTTGGCCGGAGGGCTGCTGATCCTGGTCGGATCGGTGTTCCGGGCCAAGGAAAGCGCGGCCACCCGCAAGCCGCCGGGGCTGCCATGAGCCTCGGTCACGAGCACGCGCGGGTCGATCGCAACCTGGCCCTCGAGCTTGTCCGGGTGACCGAGGCGGCCGCCCTGGCCTCGGCTCGCATGGTCGGTCGCGGCGACAAGGAGGGCGCCGACCAGGCCGCGGTCGACGCCATGCGCCACGTGCTCGAGTCGGTGTCGATGGACGGCGTGGTGGTCATCGGCGAGGGCGAGAAGGACGAGGCGCCGATGCTCTACAACGGCGAGCACATCGGCGACGGCTCACCGCCACAGGTCGACATCGCGGTCGACCCGCTCGAGGGGACCCGGCTGACCGCGCTGGGCATGCCGAGCGCGATCTCGGTGATCGCGCTGTCCGAGCGCGGGTCGATGTTCAACCCGGGCCCGATCGTGTACATGGAGAAGATGGCCGGCGGGCCCGAGATCGCCGACCTGCTCGACCTCGATCGCCCGCTGCCCGAGACCCTGGCGCTGATCGCCGAGCGCAAGAAGATCGACATCCGCGACGTGATGGTCGTGATGCTGGACCGCGAGCGCCACCACGAGGCGATGGAAACGGTTCGCGAGGCCGGCGCGCGGGTTCGGCTGATCATCGACGGCGACGTGTCGGCGGCGCTGCTCGCGGTCTCCGACAACAGCCCGGTGGACATCCTGTGGGGAATCGGCGGCACGCCCGAGGGCGTGATCACCGCGGCGGCCATCAAGTGCATCGGCGGCGAGCTCAAGGGCCGGCTGTGGCCGCGCAACGACGAGGAGAAGCAGGCCGCGATCGACGCCGGCTATGACCTTTCCAAGGTGCTGAGCTGCGACGAATTGGTCCGCAGCGAGGACGTGTTCTTCTCGGCCACCGGCGTGACCGACGGCGACGTGCTCCAGGGCGTGCGCTACCAGGGCGACCGCGGCGCGACCACCGAGTCGCTGGTCATGCGTTCGCGCTCGGGGACTGTGCGGCGGGTGTCGGCGCGGCACGACCGAACGAAGCTGCGCGCGCTGACCGGCGTTCGCTACGGCTAACGGGGGAATTCGGCCTCGAGAGGCCACGCGTGCAATTAGGCGACGAAGCCGAATTCCCTTAGGAAATCCGGCGCGGGCGGATCAGCGCTGCAGACGGTGTTGGAGCCGGATTTCCCGCTACCTGTGCACTCGCTCGCGTACGCGGGCGACCGCGGCGCGGACGTCGGGCTGCGGCACCGCGAAGCGCCCGACCTTGGACTTGGCCAGGTCGAGGTGGGCCAGCGAGCGCAGGAAGGCGTGGGTCACCAGCACGTGGATGGCCGACTGGGTGACCTCGTACACCGGCACGCTGAAGCCCGCGGCGATCGACGGGTAGAAGTTCGCCACCTCGACCTCGATGAGGATCCTCACCCGGCCGTTCGAGTCGTTGCCCAGGTGGGTGACGGCGAGGGCCAGGAAGCCGCATCCCCGGCCCGAGCGGGCGACCAGCAGGCCGTCGCGGATCTGCCAGCGGACGCTGCCGTACTCGCGGTCGAGCACGTAGTCGGGCGCGCCGAAGCGCAGCAACGTGAACGGGCGGCCGAGCAGCACCACCGAGCGCTCGTCCTCGCTGTAGGCGACGCGGATCAGCCCGAGGGTTACGCGGGACAGAAATCGCCAGTACGTCCGGGCCAGGTTCTCGAGGTTGGTGGCGTTCCACAGACGGAGGAAGTCCGCCTCGGCGAGCGTCAGCTCGGCCATCTGGGCCGAGCGGACCGCGCCGTCCTTGGCGATCACCGTGGACTTGGGGGGCGAGACGATCGCCGCCTGGGCGGGGCTCCGAGCGCGCCGGCGCCGCCGGGAGGCGACCACGGCGCTGAGGGCGCCCAGCAGGGCCAGGAGGACGGGCACGGCTGGATTGTCTCAGCCTCAGCCCTCAGCGGGGGAGGGGTTCGAGCGGCACGGTTGTGCCGGCCGCAAGCTCGCCCTGGCCGGCGGCGATCAGCGCGAGTGCGTCGGCGCCCAGCAGCGAGGTCACGATGTGCGAGCCCTGAGGCCCGTTCGGCGTGGCGACGAGCCGCCCGTCCTGGCGCTTCAGCCGGACCCGGACCGCCTGCTCGCGGTCGTGGTTACGCGGGACCGCGGTGCCGAGGACGGCCTCGGATTCGGGCAGGCGCTCAGGAGCTCGGCCCTGGAGCGCGGCCAGGGCCGGGCGGACGAACAAGGCGAAGGTGACCACCGCTGACACCGGGTTGCCCGGCAGGCCGAACACCAGGGCGTTCCCGCGCCGTCCGAACCATGTCGGCTTACCCGGCTGGAGCGCGACCCGCCAGAACACCTGCTCGACCCCGAGGGTCTGGAGGGCGGGCTTGACGTGATCGTGGGGCCCGACCGACACCCCGCCCGAGACGATCACCACATCGGCGCTCTCCAGCGCGCCGGCCAGCCCGGCCTCGGTGGCGGCGCGATCGTCGGGGAGGCGGCCGGCCGGGGGGCAGATGGCGCCCTGATGCTCGGACAGGGCGACCAGCATGGGTCCGTTGGAGTTGTGGATCTCGCCGGGGCCGAGCGGCTCCCCCGGTGCCTTGAGCTCGTCGCCGGTCGACAGCACATGGACGCGAGGACGCCTGGCCACCGTGAGCCGGCCGGCCCCGGCGGCCACCGCGGCGCCCAGCTCGGCCGCGCCGAGCACGCAGCCGGATTTCAGGACCGTGTCTCCGGCACGCATGTCCTCACCGGCGCCGCGGATGTTGTCGCCCTCGTGTACGGGCGCGCGGGTGAGAATTTCGCCATCTCCGGCATCGACGTTCTCCTGGGGGATCACCGCGGTGGCCCCGGCCGGGACCGCGCCGCCGGTCGAGATGCGGATCGCCTGCCCCTCGCGCAGGGGCTCGGTCGCCGGTGTGCCGGCCCGCGACTCGCCGACCACGCTGAGCCGGCGCTCGGCCGGTCCCGGCAGCACTGCGTAGCCGTCCATCGCCGAACAGGGAAACGGCGGCACGTTGCCGGCGGCCTGGAGGTCCTCGGCGAGCACCCGGTCGCGGACCTCGGCGACGGGCAGGACCTCGGTGGCGAGCGGTTGGCTCGCGTTCAGGATCAGTTCGCGTGCCTGGGCGATCGTAAGTAGTGGGGGTGGCACAGCGTTCATTTTCCCGAACGCGGAGATCGGACTCTCCGGGTAGGGAATGTATGGATGCGATAGGTGGTAAAAGTGGCTCGATGGAGCGGGGTGTGCCACGCCGTAGACGGCCGAGGCCGGTCGTCAGCGCGGGCGTAGACGCATTGCTGCTTCGGGGGGAGGAGCTGGCCAAGGGCTGGCTATTGGCGCTGGTCGAGGACGCACCGCTCGATGAGGCGGCGGCGATCCTGGCCGGGGAGGTGGCGCGCGACGGGCCGCGGATCTGCGACGCGGTCGTGCGCGCGCTCTACGACGAAGCCGACCTGCGGCGGATCGAGTCCGATGGGGTGCTCGAGCCGCTGGCCTCCCGCGCGGGCGAGCTGGCCGGGGCGCGGAGCGCCGAGGCGGCCGCGCACGCGGTCAGGGCGCTCGAGCAGGTCATGTGGG
>DATFDC010000603.1:0-2547 GCA_035252415.1 Solirubrobacteraceae bacterium | reverse complement strand
CGGGTCGGCGGTGCCGCTCGTCCCAGCAACATCAGGGCGTCGTTCCTGGCCGACCTCCGATCCGGTTGGCACGCGTTCCGGGCGCAGCGCTGGCTGTGGACGTTCGTGCTCTATGCCTCGCTGGCGAACATGTTCTGGGGTGCCTGGAAAGTCCTGGGCCCCGTGGTGGCCCACCTTGATCTGGGCGGCGCGGCGGCCTGGGGCGTCGTGATGTCGGCCCAGGGCGTCGGGACGATCGCCGGCGGAATCTATGCGCTGCGGGCGAGACCCCGGCGCCCGATGCTCATCGTCGCCGTCACCTCACCGCTGTTCGGCGTGCCGCTGGCCGCGCTGGCGTTGGGACTGTCGGTCCCGTTCATCGCGGTCGGTGCGCTGCTCTCCGGGCTTGGGCTGATGCTCGGCAACACGCTCTGGGAGACCACGCTGCAGCGCCATGTCCCGTCCGAGTCGCTCTCGCGGGTCAGCTCCTACGACTGGTTCGGGTCGCTGGCACTCGATCCGATCGGCCTGGCCATCTGGGGCCCGATCGCCGGGGTGATCGGCATCGAGGCCTCCCTGTGGACGGCGTGCGGGCTGCTCGTGATCAGCGCGCTGATCTTGCTCGCGGTGCCGGAGATCCGGCGGCTCCCGGCGTTCCCGCCACGGGACGTGACGACCGCGCAGATAGTACGTTGAGCGCCATGAACCTTCTGATCTGGGGTGATACCGAGTCTTCGCCGGAGCTTCGCCACGAGGTGCCGGTGGACATCGGCGACCCGTTCCTGTACCTCGAGTCAGACGGCCGGCGCGTGGTGGTGACCAGCGCGCTCGAGGAGTTCCGGCTCGCCAGCGCCGCCCCCGAGCTCGAGCGCCTGCTGATCGAGGAGCTGGGCCGCGACGAGCTGATCGCCGAGGGCCGCTCGTCGATCCAGATCGAGCAGGAGCTGTGCGTGCGGGCGGCCGAACGGGTCGGAATTCGCGACGCGGTGGTCCCGCCCGAGTTCCCGGTCGCGGTCGCCGATCGCCTGCGCGCGGCCGGCGTCGAGCTGCATCCCGACGACGCGCCGTTCACCGAGCGCCGGCGCCAGAAGAGCGCCGCGGAGATGGCCGGCATCCGCCGCGCGGCGAATGCCGGACTCGACGCCCTGCGCGCCGCGGCCACGATGCTCCGCGAGGCCGAGATCCGCGGCGAGGAGCTGTTCAGCAGCGATGGCGAGCGATTGACCTCCGAAGCCGTGAGGACCGCCATCCGCGACGTGTGTGCCCAGGCCGGCGCGCCCGCCCCGCCGGACATCATGGTCAAGCCGATGGGCCCCAACCCGCACATCGGCCACGACCCGGGAGCCGGCCCGCTGCCCGCGCATGCGCCGATCCTGATCGATCTGTGGCCGCGCGACGAGGCATCGAACTGCTGGGCCGACATGACCCGAACTTTCGTGCGCGGGGAGATCAGCGACGCGGTGGCCGAGCTCCACGCGCTGGTGCTGACCGCGCACGAGCGCTCGTGCGCCGCGGTCAGGCCGGGCGTCCCCGGCGTCGAGCTGTACGGGATCGCCTGCGATGTGTTCGAGGCGGCCGGCCATCCCACGGCGCGCACGAAGGCGCCGGGCGAGACCCTGCGTGAGGGCTTCTACCACGGCCTGGGGCACGGAGTCGGGCTCCAGGTCCACGAGGCGCCGAACCTCGGGCGCACGGGCTTCGACCCGCTGATCGCCGGCGATGTGATCGCGATCGAGCCCGGGACGATGGTCAGATCGGTCGGCGGGGTCCGGGTCGAGGACCTGCTCGTGGTCACCGACCAGGGCGCCGAGTCGCTGACCAGCAGCTTCCCGTACGACCTGAAGCCGTAGATCAACCCGCGGGAGCGACCCGGCCGGCCACGCGCAGCACGTCGACGCGCATCGGGACCAGGAAGCAGCGCTCACCGGGCCGCTCGCCGGGCTCGCCCAGCCGCGCGAACGCGTCGGTCACGAGTGCCTTGCGCTCCTCGAACAGCTCACCGCGCGCCGGGTCGACGCTGACGAGCCGTGCGACGAACGGATCGAGGCCGGTCAGGCACAAGCGCACGTCGTACTCCAGGCCCTCAACTCGGTCCAGGCCGGCCTCGGCGGCGCCGGCGATCGCGCGCTGCGCGGCGGCGCGGACCTCACGCTCGTCCTCGACCAGGCTGGTCAGCTCGAAGAAGTCACCCTCGGCCAGCGGCTCGGCGATATAGATCATGCCGCCGGGGCGCAGCACGCGTCGCGCCTCGCCGAGCGCTGAGAGCATGTCAGCCGGCGGCACGTGGTGAAGCGTTCGCATGAACACCACGACATCGACGGAGGCGTCGGCGAGCGGCAATCGCTGGCCAAGGCCGACCACGTACCGCGCGCCGCTTCCATCGTCGTCTCGGATCGCGGCGGCCAGCTGCGACTCCGAGATCTCGACGCCGGTCACCCGCGCGCCGCGCGCGGTCAGCGCGCGCACGAGCACGCCGCCGCCGCAGCCGATGTCGACCACGTCCCGGCCGGACACCGGGACCAGCCGCAAGAGCACCGCCATGTCGTCCACCACTTCTCGGGTCAAGAC
>DATFDC010000602.1:0-6944 GCA_035252415.1 Solirubrobacteraceae bacterium | reverse complement strand
TCGTCGGCGTAGCGCGAGTAGCGCAGCCCGGCGGAGTTCGCCAGGCCGGAGAGGCGGCGGTCGAGTCTGAACGCGGCCAGGTTGGCCAGCGCGGGCGAGGTCGGGGCGCCCTGGGGAAGGTGGGGGGTGGCGAGCGCTCGGCCGAGCCAGAACATCGGCTGGATCAGGGCGGGGTCGGGGCCTCTGGGAACGGCATGCCAGACCGCCTGCGGGATCGTGTTCGTGCTCAGGCCGGTCAGCACGTGAGCGACCGAGCGGTTGTAGCCGAGCGTGCGGAAGATCCCGAACACGCGGCCCGCGGTGACCGACGCGAAGAAGTCCCTGAGGTCGAGCCGCAACACGACCGCCTGGCCGCTGTGGAGGCCGGCGTGCGTCGCGACCGAGCGACCGCTCGTGAAGCCCTGGGCGGCCTCGTGCGTGGGGACCGGCCCGAGGATCTCGTGCAGGACCCACCGCTGGATCTCCTTGAGGCGGGCCTTCGGCGCCTCGAGCACGCGCGGGAGACCGCCTCGGCGCGGAACGACGAGGTAGCGATAGTTCCGGAGCTTCTCGTGCGTGACGCTGCGCTCGAGGCTCCGCACGTCGGCCAGCCAGGCGAGCTGTCCGTAGCTCAACTCGAGCCGCTCCGCGAGGTCGGCGACGGAGTCGATTGCGGCGATCGGCCAGTCGTGCTCCAGCCGTCTGGCGCGGGCCGTCGGCTCGCGGACCACCAGCCGGATGATCTGCGGCGGCTCGGGCTCGCCGGGCCACGGGGCATGCTCGGCCAGGAACGACTCGATCAGTGCATTGAGCTCAAACTCGCGCTCGACGGGCGGGGCCGGGTAGACCGCGATGACCCGGAGGGCCAGCGCCTCCATCCAGCCGGGCCATCGGTCGAGGCGCGCGGCGCCGCTCTCGGCGACGGCGTCCGGCCTCCACGGGGCGGTCAGGAACGCTTCGGCGAGCTCGGCGGCGAGTGCGTCACGTTGGTCGGCGTCGTACACGGACGCCAATGATCGCGGCGTCGTGGCCCGACTGCTCCATGTCGTGCGTGCCCCGAAGTGCCTCCGGAGGATGCACTCGCGGGCTCGCGATGCACTGGCCCAGGTAATCGGTGATCCCCGGGGTGACCCCGGAGAGGGAAGCGCGCCCGCAGGCGCGCTGCCCACCTCGGTGCCACGACGCCGCGCGGTTCACCCTAGCGAACGGTGAAGGTAACTGAGGGTCGCGGACCGCGGCCCGGCCGCGATCCGTGACCCGAGTCCCTGGAGGTTGCCGTGACGGCTAGGCGAGCGCGGCTACGGGGTCGCCACCGTTGACCTCGGGGTCGGCGGGTTCGCCGCTCTCGATTGTCTCTGCTTCGTCGCTCGTGGCGGTGCCGAGCTTGATCTGGACCTGGCGGGGCTTCTTGTGCTCGGGCTTGGGGATCCTGAGCTCGAGCACGCCTCGGTCGAAGTGCGCCTGCACCGCGTCGGGGTCGACCCCTTCGGGCAGGGTGAGCGAGCGGGAGAAGCCGCCGAATGCGCGCTCGAGGCGGAAGTAGCCCTCTTGCCGGGTCTCGTGCTCGGCTTCGCGCTCGCCGGAGATCGTGAGTACGTTGTCCTGCAGTTCGACCTTCACGTCGTCGTCGGTCAGGCCGGGGAGATCGGCGCGCAGAACGTAGTCTTCTCCGGTTTCGATCAGGTCCATCGCGGGGATCCACCGCCGTCCGGGGACGCCTCCGCGGCCAGCGGCCTGCGGTTGATCGAAGAACGTGTTGAAGAGTCGGTTCATCTCGTTTTGGAGGGTGTTGAGCTCAGCGATCGGCTCCCAGCGGATCAGGGCCATGCGAACCTCCCTTCTCGATTACGAACGGACTGGTCGATTACCGGGTGCTCTGCTCCCAGGGTTCCTTCACCGGCGCGGTTAGGAGGCTTGTGAAAGGACTGCGGGTGAAGAGATCGTTGCTCGGTCGCGGCCGGGCCGCCGATGCCTGGCCTGCCGTGGGCGCCGCGAGCGGGGCCGGCGCGGACCCATGATCGCTCAGATTGCTCGCGATGGCGAACGTGAGAACGATCGACAACACCGCGGCGATCGCCGTGACCGCGACCGCGCTGCCGAGATGAGAACGATGAAGGACGTGCATGCCATTCACCTCCAGCTTGGTCGAATCGTCTACTCCTGCCAATAGGCCGAACGGTGCCGGATGTCAACCCGGAGCGGACCGGTGCCGCGCGGTCAGCTGGTGTCGCCGCGGCGCGCCGCGGCCCGGAGCTTGCCCAGCGCCCGCTGCTCGATCTGCCGCACCCGTTCGGCGCTGAGCCCGATCCGTTCCCCTACGTCACGCAACGACTGCTCCGGGCCGTCGAGGCCGTAGCGCGCGCGAAGGATCATCCGCTCGCGATCGTTCAGGCTGCCCAGCAGCGCCCGGATCTGCTCAATCTCCGCGTGATCGAGCAGCTGCTCGTATGTGTCGGCGGCGAGCGGGTCCGCCAGCAGCTCGCCAAACGCGCCAACCTCGCCTTCGGCGCCGTGGACCGGCTCCTCCATCGAATGTGGCACCCGCTCGAGCGCGAGCATCTCCCCGACCTGGGCGTGCGCGAGCCTGGCCCGCTCGGCGAGCTCGTTCGGCGTCGGCTCGCGTCGATGCTCGGCGACGTATTCGCCGTGAGCGCGCTTGAGCTGGGATAACTGTCGCAGCGCCCGATCGGACAGCACCATCGGCCGAGTCAGCTCGGCGATGAGCTGCTGCATCGCCTGGCGCACCCACCAGGCGGCGTATCCCCAGAAGGGCACCCCGAGAGCCGGGTCATAGCGCTCCAGGGCGCGCAGCAGGCCAACGACGCCCTCCTGCATCAGCTCCAGACGGGTGATCATCCCCGACCCCCGATAGACGCGGGCGACCCCGGCGATCAGCGGCAGGAACGCCTCGACCAGCTCCTCCCGGGCGTGGCGGTCTCCCGCCTGCGCGGCGATGATCAGCCGCCGCTCGACCGCAACAGGCAGTCGCGGCCGCTCGCCGAGCTCGTGCAGGTAACCGGCCGCACTCGTCTCACCGCCCGGCCTTCGCTGACCCAGCTCGCCGGCCAGCTCCTGATCGAGCACGCGCGCCGACCGCGACTCGGTCGCGAGCCGCTCGCTCTCGTCTCGGGTTATGTGGTCGGTGATGGTGGCCATTTCCTCGAGCCGGATAACCGTATTTCCTGCCTCGCTCTCATCCAGCTCGGACAGCAACTCAGCGACCCTGGCTCGATCTACCGCACCGGCGGCTACCGCGACGGCGCCCGGCGCCGTCTGTAGCTACGGCATCGATCAGACGGCCGGCCGGATCGGAGGCAACACGATCATGCGGTGCCCAGGCGCACCCAGACCGACCCGCCCCCAGCCGATCCGCCACCGGCGACGAATAGACATGCGAACGCTTCACCTCCTTTCAGAAATCGCCCTGCGGCCCGACACAAGCAAGAGAAGTGGTGGAGGCCCGGAACCGCTCACGGTGCCTTGACCAAGGCGGTAGGTGTCCAGTCAGTCCCTCTCGACTATGGCCCCGGGTCTCCACCCAAGTGATGAGCCGCTACTCGTATGTCAAACCTCTCTGGCGGGTCTAATAGGCCGATGACGCGCGCTGTCAACCCCTGATGCGAGTTTTTCGATGACCGCCTGCGTCCGGTATCGCTCTTTCACCGAAGCGAGGCGCTCAGCTGCTCGAGGAGCTCGAGCGCGTCCTGCAGTCCGTCTTCCATACCGGAGTTGATGTGTGCGTCCCGGTGCTCCTGGCAGGAGTGCTGCACCAGGATGGTGAGAGTGGTTCGCCCGTCGGCCTCGGTGAAATTGACCGTGGACACCGCCTCGGCCTCGGGTGCACCTTCGTACACCTCGGTCGAGACGATGCGCTCGTTGGGGATGATCTCGCGGTACTCGCCGTGGAATCCGACCTCCGGGCCGCCGCACGCGGTCATCACGTAGCGCCACCGGCCTCCGACCCGCAGATCGATCTCGACGAGCGTCACCTCCCCGCGGTTGGCATGCCACCACCGTCTGACCAGTTCGGGCGTGGTGTACGCCCGGTACACGAGGTGCTTGGGCGCGTTGAACTCCCGCGTGATGAGAATCTGCTCGTCGGTCGGAAGCGTGACCGTCGCGCGGTTGCTACTTGTCACCGTCATCTCCTGCTCCTCTTACGTTGAGGTCCTCCAGGACGACATCGAGTTGCTCGAAGCGCTCGGACCAGAGTTGTTCGTAGTTGCGGACCCAATCGTGGATCGGCTTGAGTGCATGGCCGTTCAGCCGGTAGAGGCGCCGGCGCCCGTCGTCGCGGACGTCGACGGCACCCACCTCACGCAGGACGCGCAGGTGCTTGGACACCTGGGGCTGGGGGAGGTCGAGCAGTTGAACGAGGTCGTTCACCGCCCGTTCGCCGCCGGCCAGCGCGTCGAGGATCTGCCGCCGCCGCGGCTCGGCCACCGCATTGAACGCGTCGGTGGTGGTCGCTGCGCGGGCCATGGTGGGCATCATATTCCGATATGGGAATATGTCAAATGCGCGCCGCCGCCGGTAAGCTGACCGGCGTGATTGATTCCACGGAGGGGGCGGCCCCGGTCGAGCGGAGCGCCGAGGCCTGGACGACGCGGGCGTTGTTCGCCCGGCACAAGATGGTCGGCATCTGCGCGGCGGCGCTCTTGGTGCTGCTGGTCGCGAGCATCGTCATCGGGGCCCTCGGCTCGAGCCCGGCGCCGATCAGCGACTCGAGCACGTGCTCGACCTGGGGCTCGGCCAGTCATCAGCAGCAGCGCGCGTTCGGCCAGCAATACGTCCGGGAGCACGGCGCGCTCCCCGGCGGCGCCCGAGACACGTCCAGTGTGGTCGCGGCGATCGACACCGGCTGTACCGATGCGTTCAACAACGACGTGCAGGACGACATCACGGTCCTCCAAGCCATCAAGCAGGGGTAGCGCCGGGCCACGAGGCCCGCAGTCGAGATCCCCGCGTTCGGGGTGAACGTTCGGGTCAGGGTCAGGGGGTGTGCCCGATGCGGGGGGCGCCCGCGCGTCCGAACATGCGGTCTCGAACAACGCATCGAGCTCTGGAGGACCAGCATGACCTACACCGAGGAGATCATCGGCCGCGCCCCGCTCCCTGACATCGACGAGCTGCGCGGCACGGTTCGTGGCCATGTCTTCGCCGAGGGCGACGACGGATACGCTGAGGCGGCCCGGATCTGGAATGGCGCCCACGACGGCCGCCGGCCGGCCCTGGTGGTGAGATGCTCGGGCCCGGCCGATGTGATCGCCGCGCTCGGCTTCGCTCGAGGCCACGACCTGGAGATCGCGGTGCGGGGTGGGGGCCACAGCATCGCGGGCTTCTCGACCGGAGACGGCGTGGCGGTGATCGATCTCTCCGCGATGAACGAGGTGCACGTCGACCCGGCAGCTCGTCGCGCCACCGTGGGCGGAGGCGCGGTTTGGGCCGACGTCGACCACGAGACGCAGGCGCACGGGCTGGCCACCACCGGCGGGCTGGTGTCCTCGACCGGTGTGGCCGGGTTCACGCTCGGCGGCGGGATCGGGTGGTTGATGCGCAAGCACGGGCTCGCCTGCGACAACCTGGTGGCGGCGGACGTCGTGACCGCCGACGGTCGCCTGGTCCGCGCCAGCGAGACTGAGAACCCTGAGCTGCTGTGGGGGCTGCGCGGCGGCGCCGGCAACTTCGGGATCGTCACGCAGTTCGAGTTCCGGCTGCATCCCGTGGGCCCGATGGTCTACGCGGGGCCGATCTTCTATCCGGCCGAGGCCGACGCGGATCTCCTGCGCGCGTTCCGCGAATGGGCGCCCGGCGCATCCGAGGACGTCACCGCGCTGCTCAACCTGACCAGCGCGCCGCCGCTGCCGGTGATCCCGGAGGCCTGGCACGGCCGCCGGGTCGCGGCGTTCGTGGCCACTTCGGCGGGACCGGTCGAGGATGGCCGCGGCCACGTCCAGGCGATGCGGGACGTCGCCGAGCCGGTGGCGGATCTGCTCGGCCCGATGCCCTACTCCGTGATCCAGACGCTGCTGGACCCGCTGTGGGAGAAGGGCGTGCACGCGTACTTCAAGGCCACCAACCTGGCCCGGCTCGACGATCAGCTGATCGAGCGGCTGTGCGAGCTGCATGCCCAGGCTCCCGGGTCGCAGTGCGAGATCCACGTGCACCAGATGGGCGGAGCGATCTCCCGCGTGGGCGAGGGCGCGACCGCGTTTGCCGAACGGTCGATGCCGTACGTCCTCAACGCGGTCACCGCCTGGCGCGATCCGGCTGAGGGGCAGGCGCACCGGAGCTGGGCGCGAGCGGTCATCGCGGCCGCCGAAGCGGCGTCGACCGGACGTGCGTACGTGAACTTCCTCAGCGACGCGGGCGCGGCTCGCGCGGCCTACGGACGTCAGACATACGCCCGGCTGACCGAGCTCAAGAAGCGCTACGACCCGACCAACCAGTTCCGCCGCAACCAGAACATCGAGCCGAGCTAGCCGGTCACGCTGGCCAGCACGTCGGGAAGCTGGCGGCGCGAGGTCACGTCGAGTTTGCGGAACGCACGCCCGAGGTGCGCCTCGACGGTCTTCTCGGTGACGAACAGCGTCTGGGCGATCTCGCGGTTGGTCTGACCACCGGCCGCGAGCTCGGCCACGCGCCGCTCGCTGGGCGTGAGCGAGTCCGCTCCGGAGCGCTCGACGGTCCGCGGCCGCACCCCGATCGCCGCCAGCTCGGCGCGAGCCCGTCGCTCGAGCCCCCAGGCGCCGCAACGGTAGGCCAGGGCCAGGCCTTCGAGCAGAGGCTCGCGCGCCGCTGAGCGCTGGCGCGCGGCGCGCATCGTGGAGCCGAGATCGACGAGGACGCGGGCGTGCGCGAGCCGGGCTTCTGATCGCTGCAGCACCTCGAGCGCTTCCTCGAGCGTCCTCGCCCGTTCCCCGGCCGGGCCGACCAGCGCGGTGGTGCGCAGCGCGACGCCGATG
>DATFDC010000601.1:0-8004 GCA_035252415.1 Solirubrobacteraceae bacterium | reverse complement strand
GGGGACGCCCGCCCCCGTCGGCGGGGTCGGCGGGGTCCCCGTGCCCGGCGGCGGGATCGACGGGGTCCCCGTGCCCGGCGGCGGCTGCGGGCTCGCCACGGTCACCGCATCGCTCACCCCGGGGCTCGAATAGCGCTGCGGGTTGCTGGCCCTGACGTCGACCTGGATCTTGTCGCCAGAGTCTCCGTGCCCGGGCTGCGACAGATCGAACGTGGGGCCGGTCGCGCCGGCAACGGCAATGCCGTTGACCGACCACTGATAGCTATAGCTGAGGGCAGCGCCGTTCGGATCGGCGAACCCCGAAGGGCTCGCGGTGAGCCGGGCATCGGTCGTCGGCTGCGTCGGCATGATCTTCACCGCGCCGGCCGTTGGCGACATCTGTGAGGTCGCCGAGGCGAGTGCATCCCTCACCGTCATCACGTTGGACTGAAGCCCCGAACTGACCAGGTAGTCAAGCATCTGATTGAACGCGCTGACCGTGGTGTCATACGGCCCAAGGCAAGGATGGGGGTCTCCCTCCGCCGGTGGATTGGCACAGAGTGGAGTGTTGTCCGGCTGCACCTCGTGAAAGACGACAACCAGCCAATACTTGTGCGCCCTCGCGTAGTCGACCCATGATTTGAAGTCGCCGATCGTCGTTCCGGGGCTCGCCGGAAGTGTCGAGGTCGCCTGCTTGGGGCCGATGATGTTCTGCACCCGCAGGTCGAACGGCTCGGTGTCCAACCTCGAGTTGTACCCCTCCTCTACCGAGCGGCCCGAGGCATAGCCAGCCGCCTGCTCGGCCGCGATCACCCGCGCGTCGTAGTCCCCGAACGGATACGCGAAGTTCGTCACCGTCCCCACGCCGGGGATGGCCTCGAGTGCCGCCTTGGGATTGACCATCTCGGTGCGCAGCTGCGCGTCCGAAACCGTCGTGAGGAACGGGTGGGTGGCGCTGTGGGCGCCGATCTCGTGACCCGCGCGGGCCAGGGTCGAAAGCTGATCCTTGGTCATCAGGTCCGGGTCGTTCCCCAGTGTTCCGGTGGGTATGTACTGGGTCGTCTTCAGGTTCCTGGCTTCAAGAAGCGGGCGCACGTCGGTCCAGAAGCCAGCCGAACCGTCATCGAAGGTAAGGCTGATCATCGGCGCGCTGAAGCCAGGGCGGTCCGGCTGCTCGGCCATCGTGTGGTCGTCGGTCTGCAGCCACCCGACACCGTTGATGAGGTGAACGAACCGGGCGTATACCGCTCCTGCCGGCATCGTAAAGCCGGTCTGATACTGGGTCCAGTCAGCGGCCGGCGCAATCCCCGAGAAGAGGTTCGCCCAGGTGCCGTCCCCGTCCAGTGACTGACCAGCGGTCCAGTACTCAACGCTGACCGCGCTCGATCGACTCGCTTTGTACCAATCCGAGAAGCCGTAGTAAGCACCGCCCTTCACAGGGACGGGCTTCGGGAGCCACTTCGCGTCGCCGCCGACGCCGCCTGGGCTCGAGGGCGGGTATGCGGTGATCTCGACGCGGGCCGATCGCGTGCCGCTGTGCGCATCCGCCGCCCAGGCGCCGGAGGCGGTCACGGCGTCGCCCCATGCGCTGTACGACCAGTCAACGGGCCCAGCGCCGCCCGCATCTCCCACCTCCAGACCGGGGTTGAACAGCATGTTCGACGTGTCGGCTGACGCCGCACGGGCGCCGGCCAACGCGACCAGCAGCGCGACGAGGATGCCCGCCGAGATATGGAGTGGTGTTCGTCTCATGGAAGGTGCCTCGTTGAGGTCGTGGTTTCACGTAGGTAGGGGTGTCACTTTTCTTGCCGCGGTATCGAGCGATGCACCGCGACGGCGGAGGTGATGAGAAGGGTGGCCGCGAACAGGTACATGAGCACCGGCACGCCGATGAGACCGACGAGCATCGCGGCGAGAACCCCGGTGACGATGAACATGCTTGGCGCAGTTGGGAACATGGATGTCGCTCCTTACCAGTGAGTGGCGCCGCGGCCGAAATACGCGAGGTACACCGAGCGCCACAGAACGATCTCGAGAAAGAAGGCGTAGTAGAGCTCCTCCACCATCAGCGCCGCGATCACCATGTACTGCCAGCCGAGCTCTCTCACCTGCAGCATGCGGATCAGCGACGCGAACCCAAACAGCAGCAGTAGCCATGGCGAGAACGACACGTGGCCGAGGGTCAGAACGAGATACAGAAGCGTGAGGAGGAAGAGCCACCTGGAAGCGGCCGCCCACAGCGAGAAGACAAGCCAGCCGATGTCGCTGCGGATCCCGCGGCGGAATCCGTGGCGCCGGAGGCTCTCAAAGGCACCCCGGTACCAGCGGAGTCGCTGGTTCCACAGCATGCGCGTGGTGGGCATCAGGTCGGTCTGCGCCTTGCACGACCTCGGCGCCATCGTCACGTGTCCAGCGACGCGCAGCGCCAGAGACAGTTCGTAGTCCTCGGTGAGGACCGGCTCGTAGAGGTGGCCCCGGCTGCGGCAGACCGAGCGGAGCGCCGCAACCGAGAACATCGTGGCCGCCCCGGCGAGCACGGGAGCGACGCCCCGTCGCGACCGAGTGATCTTTGCCGCGCGCGCGTATTCCATCATCTGGAGCACCCCAAGGGCGCTGTCGAGCGGCAGCCCCGAGAAGTTCGCACACACCCCGCCGAGCGGCACGCCTGAAGCCCGCGCCTCCTGATACTTGCGCAGGGCGCAATCGATGAAGCCGACATCGAGAACGGTGTCGGCGTCCATCGTCACCAGGAAGTCGCAGTCACGCAATGAGGGTTCGAGTCGCAACCAAGCCTGGTTGAGCGCGCCGCCCTTCTTGCCGCGGTTGCCGACCGTTTCCCACACCTCCCACCCGGCCCGCGACCGGGCGAGCGGCACCGTGCGGTCATTGCTGTTGTCGCTTACGACGATTCGGCGGTGGGGCTGGACCGTTTGCATCTCCACCGATCGCATCGTGGCCGCGATGCCCACTTCCTCGTTGTGGGCGGGGATCAGGAGAACGATCTGCCCGAGGCTGGGAACGGTCTCGCCCTTGAGACGACTGGCATCGACTGGGCGGGGGACCGCGGCTGTTGCGCTCACGGCTTCACCGCCACGGCGTTGAAGACCCGCCCGTTCGCCCCGACCACGTCCTGCTTGGTCGTCGAGATCAGGCCGGGGCACATTCCGCGCGCCCGTTGCCGCGCGACGATCTCGGGAATCGCCTCAACTGTCTGCTGGCCGTCGGCGAGGCGAACGATTCCGCCTGGCTGCACCCGAAGTGCGCGATCGACGATTTCTGACGTGGACAACGCGGGGTGCGACGCGTCCACGGTCCAGTAGACCGGGGTCAGTCCGCTCCGCCGGACGTCCGCCTCCACCGCGGAGTTGATTGCCCCATGGGGCGGTCTGAAGAAGGCGTTCGGGTAGTCGAGTGCCTTGGCCGCCGCCTGGAGCTCCTGGTAGCGACGGGTCTGCGAGACGTCCGTCATGCGAGGTGCGCTGAAGGCGTGGTTGGCGACCTGACCGACACTCCGCTGGAGCTCGACCAGGTCTTGGTGAGCGGCGGCGCGCTGGCCGACGTCGAAGAACGTGGCGACGCCTCGAGATTCGATCAGCGCAGCGACGAGCTTTGGGGTCGTAGCGGGCATCGGCCCACCATCGAAGGTCAGCGCGTAGTGGCCGCGGGTCGGGACGCATCGGATGTCGGCGATGGCCTTTGCCGGCGTTGTGTGATGGCGCTTCGGGGCGATCGAGCCCAACGTGATGAGGTCCGAGGCGCCCGTCGTCGAGAGCACGACCGCGACAGTGAGCGGAATCGACACCGTGCACATCCCGAGCACGGCGAAGCCCGAGAGCGCGGCCCACTTGAGGAGCTGGTGGCGGCGCGAGCGGGTCGCCTGAGTCGATTGGTCAGGCGGCCGGGACGGGGTCGCTTGGCTGGCCGTGCGCATGATGGATCCCAATGTCGCATCGGCGCGAGTGACCGCCCATGGGTCTCACCTCCGAGAAATGTTCATCCCGTGAACGTGTCCGCTCACGAGCGTAGGACCGGGCGCATTGAGAACAACTCGGCGAGCGCCTCGGACAGCAGCGCCGGGTCGTGCCTTCCGGCGCTCGCACTCACCATGGGGCGCGCCACGTCGCGGACGTCGAAAGCCGCCACCTCGGGCTGGGTGAGACGCAGGCCCGCTGCTGGATCGTGAAGAACGGTGTCGATCCGCACACCGTGGCGGTGAAGTGCCGCAAGATGATCGCCCGCCGACATGCCGGCGGTCTCGGGGACCTGAGGCGCGAGGTTGCAGATCCAGAGGACCTGCGCCCCGGTCCGGGCCAGTGCAGTCCTGATGTCGGGCAGGGCACTGACCGCGAGCACGCTCGTGAATAGGGAACCGGGTCCGATCAACACCCAGTCGGCTTCGCAGAGTGCGTCGAGCGCAAGCCGCGGCACGTCGGGACGCTCCGGTTCGAAGCCCAGGCTCTCGATCCTGCCCGGCGCGGCGCCGATCGCCGACTCACCGCGGATCGGCGAGCCATGGCTGGTCGCGACGAGCGATACCGGATGTGTGGTCGCCGGGAGGACCCGGGCCGAGAGTCCGAGCTCGCCGGTCAGCCATTCACCGGCGGCCTCTAGGCTGCCAAACGCCTTGAAGAGTGAGCAGAGCATGAGGTTGCCCAGCGGATGCTCGCCAAACCTGTCCATGGTCACGCGGGCACCAAGTGCAAAACCAGCACGGTCCTGCTCCTCGATCAGCGCGACCAGCGCACGTCGCATGTCTCCGACGGCCGGTGTGCCCAGACGCCGGCGCAGCTCGCCCGATGAACCGCCGTCATCGGCCACGGTCACAATCACCGTCAGGTCGAGCTCATGATGGCGCAGCGCACGCAGGACCACGGCGACTCCGTGGCCGCCGCCGAGTACTGCGACGCGCCGCCGCGCCATTCTGCGCATCTTGCTCTCTCCTGGTCGAATACGAGCCGGATTTCACGCGTGCAGACGCAGCGGAGCTATAGGTACGGCGGGACACCGAATGTTCAGGCCGTGATCGGGCCGCGGCGATGGGCCGAGTTCTCAGAGGTATTGCCCGGCGGGGTCCCGACCGGCCCGCAACGCGGTGATCATCCGGCTCAGCAGCTCGAGCTGTGCGCGGATTTCGGTGCAGCGTCGCGCGAGCTCGCCGACATCATCCGACTTCTCACCGGATCGATCGAGCCCCGCGATGCGCGTTTCCAGTCGCTCCAGCTCGCCGTCGAGAACCAGCCGGTAGGCGTGCAACTCGGTCAATGCGTCTCGGACGCCGGCCCGGCCGTCAATCCCCGCGATGTGGCCTACAGGCTGCACAAATCACGTCCTCTCGGGCGGCACCTCGAGCTCGGCCGTTTCGATCAACCGCAGTACCGCGCGTCGGTTGCTCGCGTCGAGCTTGTGCTCGAGGGAAGAGATGTGGCGGCGCACGGTTACCTCGGAGATGCGCAGAGCCCGGGCGATCTCGGCGGTTGATTCCCGTTCGCGCAGTCGTGCAACCACCTCTGACTCTCGCGCGGTGACCCTCACTCGCTGGCTCGAACCCGCCAGGCGCAGGATCCGGCCGCGACCGCGGCTGCGGTAGTCCTGAACCAGTCGAGCGACGAGTCGTCGGGGGATCGCGGCCTCACCGGAGACCACGCCCAGGACCGCCTTCGACAGGCGCGCCGCGGAGGTCGTCCCGAGCAGGTAACCATCGGCGCCGGCCAGAACGGCAGCGAACAGATCCTCGTCCCGGTCCGATGCGCTCAGCATCACGATCTTCGTCGCGGGGAGAGCGGTCTTGATCTGACCAGCGGCGACGATGCCGCTGCCCGGCAGCTGGACGCCCAGAACACACACGGTCGGCCTGTGCTTGATGGCAGCCGCCACCGCCTCCTCCGCCGAGGCGGCGTCGGCCACCACGCGCAGGCCGCCCGACTCCAGGGCCCGGCGGACTCCCGCACGGGTTCCGCCCTGATCATCGCCGAGGACGACCGTGACCTCGGCCTGATGGCCCCCGTCGAGGCTCTCCACGGGATAGTCACTCACGGCACTCAGAGCCACCTCATACGATGCCGGCGCGGACCGCCCGCACCGCAGCCTGGATGCGGTTCTCGACCTGGAGCTTGGCCAGGATGCTCGACACGTGGTTCTTCACCGTGTGCTCGCTCAGGTACAGCGCCAGAGCAATATCGGGATTGCCCATCCCGCGCGCGAGCAACTCGAGGACCTCGTGCTCCCGAGGGGTCAGCTCGGTCCCGGCCACGGCGGCCGCGCGGTGTGAGGGCTCACGCAGGCGGCGAATCAGCCTGTTCGCGATGCGCGGAGAGATCATGGACTCGCCTCGCGCGGCGGCTTTGATGCCGTCGATGATGTGCCCGATCGGCGCCTCCTTCAGGAGGTATCCACAGGCGCCGGCCAGCAGTGCGTTCATGACGTGACGCTCGTCCGCGGCAACCGTGAGGACCAGGACCCGGACGTGCGGGGCCGCGGCGGTGAGGCGCTGCGTGGCTTCGACGCCGGACATGCCAGGCATGTTCAAGTCCATTAGGACCACGTCGGGACGAAGCTCACAGGCCTGCCGGATCGCATCGACCGCCATGCCGGATTCGCCCAGCACGCGGATGCCGCGCTCTTGGAGCAGCCCGGCGATGCCGATGCGAAACAGCTCCTGGTCGTCCACGATGGTGACCGTAGGATTTCGTTGCGTCATCGCGTCGCCACTTCCGACGGGAACGTGAGCTCGAGGTCCGTTCCGCCCAGCGCCGACGGGCCGATGGTCAGGCGACCACCGAGCGCCGCCGCCCTGGCCCGCATCATCTGCACCCCGTATCCGCCGCGGCGTTGTAGCTTGGCCGCAACGATTCCGCGACCATCGTCGCTGATCATCAGCCGGACCGGCTCCGCGCCAGGCTCGAACACCACCTTGATGTGCTTGGCCTGGCCATGCCGGGTGGCATTCACAATTGCCTCCCGGGCGATCCGAACCACGTCCTCGCGCCGGTCGGGATCGAGATCCTCCCATGGCGCTATGCCCGCGCCGTCCACGACGCTCACGACGACCTCCGCCCCGAAGCGGGCCGTCAACTCGTTGGCGACGTGCCGGAGCGCGACCTCTGTACTAGCCGCATCGGAGGCAGAGAGGTCGACGATGACGCCCCGCGAGACGGCGACGGCACGCTGGGCTGCCAACGTCAACGGATGCTCCGATCCGAGCTCCGAGGAAAGCCGTTGACCGTGGACCGCGATGAACGCAAGGTCCTGGGCCAAGCCGTCGTGGAGGTCGCGCGCGATGCGCTCGCGCTCGACGCTGAGCGTCGCCGCGGCGATCGCGCCGCGCGTTCTCAGGTAACGGCTCAGCGCTACCACCAGCAACAAGCCGTACGCGGCCGGTCGCAGACCCTCGCGCGCGGTAACCCAGCCCGGCGCCACCGCGGGCAGCACGAGGTAGTGGAGCCTGGCCGCCGCGAGGAGGAGCGATGCGCCGCCGAGAAGCAGCGCGTCACGCTCGCGCCGCCGGAGAAACACGACTGCCGAGACCAGCAGGATGACGCCCGTGAACATCGCCTCGAGCAACAGCACCGGATGCGCGGCCGCCGCTCCGATGCCGGTCCTGGGAAATAGTCCACCGAGGGCGGGCGCCCCGCCGATCAGATCGAGCACCGTCGCGAGAATGATCGTCATTGCCGCCACGGCTGCCGCCACGCGCAGCGGCCGAAACCCGCCCTCGGTCACGGTGCCGGCGGGAGTAAACGCGGCGGCGGCGAACGCGATCGCGGCAAGTGCGTCACACGCGATCTGCGCGCCCGACGCGATCGCGAATATCTGGGATCCGATCAGAGCGGGCAGCGCAGAGAAGACAAAATCGGTCAGGCCCACGACCGCCAAGGCCGTCAGCAGTAACAGGTCACTGCGCCGTCGGTCGTGACGAAAGCTCTCCAGGAGCAGCCCGGCGCCAGCCAGCGCCAAGATCGCGATGAGCGTCTCGATGGCGGCGCGCAGCCCCGGCGCGGTCAGGTGCACTCGGCTGGGAAGCCAAAG
>DATFDC010000600.1:0-6078 GCA_035252415.1 Solirubrobacteraceae bacterium | reverse complement strand
CCTGTCGCGGCCCCCGGAGTGGGTGGCCGGCGAAGAGCTCTCACGGTTCGCCTACGTCCACGTCGCGCCGTACGTGGCCGATCTCGCCGACACCTACGCCCAAGCGTGCGCGGGGTTCCTTCCCGGCGAGCCGATGCTGGTGGTAGGGCAGACCTCGGCCGTCGATCCGTCACGCGTCCCGAGCGGCGAGGACGGCGCCGTGCTCTGGGTGCAGGTGCGGGCGCTTCCGGCTGAGATCCGCGGCGACGCCGCCGGCGCGATCGACGCTCGCGACTGGTCGGCGGCGGCCGAGCCGTACGCCGATCGTGTGCTGGCCAAGCTCGAGCGCTATGCGCCCGGGATCGGCGAGCTCGTCCTCGACCGGGCGGTGCTGACGCCGGCCGACCTTGAGCGCCACGACCCGAACCTGGGCGGAGGTGACTCGATTGCCGGCAGCATGCACCTGCGCCAGAACTTCCTGTTCCGTCCCTCGCCGGGAGTCGCCGACTACGAGACCGGGATCGACGGGTTGCTGATCGTCGGGGCGGCGACGTGGCCGGGGGCGGGCGTCAACGCGCTCTCCGGCTACAACGTCGCGCACAAGCTGCTCGCGCCGGCGCCGCGGCGGGGCGACGACCTGCGCCTCACGCTCAACGCAGCGCGCGCAGCCGGCGGACCGCTTGTCCGAGCGGCCGCTCGCCGGCGATGATCTGGAGCGCGACGATCCGCCCGGACGCCGCGTTCAGCCCGGGCCCGGGATACGTCGACGCGCCGCACTGGTAGAGGTCGCGCACCGGTGTGCGGTGCGCCCCGTAGGAGGGCAGCGGTCGCCACAGATACGACTGCCCGAGCTCGCAGTCGCCCGAGTAGATGTCGCCGCGAACCAGGTTCGGGTTGCGCCGCTCGAGTTCGAGCGGCGAGAGCGCGGCATGAGTCCCACGCGCGGCCGGCCAGTTCTCGACGTGCGGCTCCAGCTTCGAGAGCACCCGCTCGATGTAGGCGGCCTCGAGGTCCGGCGTCCACGTCCCGCTCGCCGTGTCGATCTGCCCGGCCGCATCGCCCGCCGGCGCATAGGGCACCTGCTGGAGCTGGATCCACAGCACTGCCGACCCCTCGGGGGCGCGGCTCGGATCAACCGTGGTCGGCTGCCCGACCACCACGGTCGGCCGCGACGGGAGGAGGCCGGCCGCGGCCTGCGCGCAGGCCAGCGACACGTCGCCCACGCCGTCGCTCAGGTGAACGATCGGCACCGCGTTCAGCCGCTGGTCTTTCCATCGCAGCGGCTCTCGGAGAGCCACGTGGATCTGCATCCCCGCCCGCGGGCTGTAGCGAAAGCGCATCCCCTGCCTGACCGCGGCGTCGGAGGCGGCGCCCGCCGGCAGCAGCCGGCCGTACAGCTGGGTCGGCGTCGTGTTGGCCACCACCGCGCGCCGGGCCAGGATCTCCCGTCCGCCCGCCACCACGCCGGTCGCCCGGCCGCCCGCCACCAGCACGCGCTCGACCTCGACGCCGGTCGTGACCCGACCGCCGTGGCGCTCGATCAAGCGCTCAAACGCGGCCACGAAGTTGCGTGCGCCGCCCTGCACGACCGGAAGGCCGACCGCGTGCAGCGAGCCCGCGATGGCCAGCGCCTGAAATCCGCTGCCGGCGCTGTCGGGTGGAAGGCCGGTGTGCAGCGCCCAGGGCGAATACAGGTCAGAGACGTCGCGCCCCTCGAACCGGGTCTCGAACCAGGCCCGGGCCGAGGACAGCATGTCGGCGGCGAAGCTGAGCCCGCCCTTGACCCCGAGCTGGCGAGCCAGCTGCCACCCGAGCCGCGGCGTCTGCCCGGAGAACAACTCGGTGCCGAACAGCTGTCCGACCGTCGGGATCGTCTCGCCGAAGCTCTGCATCTCGCCGAGGTAGGCGGCGCGGTCGCGCGGGTCGAGCCCCTCGGCGGTGCGCTCGGCGTCGCGGTAGGCCATCGTCACGGTCCCATCCGTGCGGACGTTCGCGGTCGTCGCGTCCTCGGTCTCGCAGTACTGGATCCCGAGTTCGCCGCCCAACTCGGCGAACGCGGCCGAGAGCTTGAACAGCGGATGCCAGGAGGAGAACGTGTCGTGGAGGAAGCCCGGCTCGGTCAGCTCCTCGGTGGCCACGGCGCCGCCGGCCACGGAATTTCGCTCGAGCACCTCGACGTCCATCCCCGCTCGGGCCAGGTACGCCGCGGCGACCAGGCCGTTGTGACCGGAGCCGATGACAACTACATCGCGCGTCTCAGGCATCGCCGGGCAACCTCCCAAAATCAGTGATCAAATGTCAAGCCCCCTCAGGACGAGGATCGCGCCGCTCCACAGCGCGGCGACCGCGGCAAAGCCGATCCGGCCACGGCCGGTCAGCGAGAAGGTCAGCCCGACCAGTGGCGCTCCGCACACGATCGCCAGCACCGGGTAGATGTTCATCGCGCCGACCGCGGCGCCGGCCGCGTGGGGCCACGCCCGGGTGGCCGCAGCGATCGTGAACCCGAACGGAATCCCGGCCGCCGCCCCGATCACCGCCGCGGCTGCGACGTCCCCTGCGGTTCCCGGGGCAACGAACAGGACGACAGTCCCCAGCGAGCCGGCCAGAAAGCTCGCCGCGAGTATCGGGCGGGTGAGGTGCGGGTGGGCGCGGACCAGGATGCCCCCGGCCGGCCGGCCGACGATCCCCATCAGGAGGATCAACGAGCCGATCGCCCCGGCCCGGCCGGCGTCGAATCCGTTGTGTCGCTCGAGCAGCGTCACGACCCAGTTGCCGAGGATCACGCTGATGCCGAACGAGACCGTCGAGATTGCGCCGAGCCGCGCGAGTTGCTCGTCGGCCATCAGCGCGGCGATCCGAGGCCTCTCCGCGCTCCCGCCGTGGCCGGGGGTGGCCGGCGCGGCGAGGACGAACGGGATGCACAGTGCGGCGACCACCACGCCGGAGAGGTATGGAGCCCGCCAGCCGAACGGCGAGACGAGCTGCGGGACGACCACCAGGGCCACGCCGCCGCCGCCGAGCGAGGAGCCGCCGTAGATGCCACCGGCCAGCGCCTGCGCCTCCGGCGCCCGGGCGCTCGACTGGGCGTAGATCGCGCCGGCGAGAAACCCCAGGCCGACCCCCACGCCGGCCACCAGGCGGAAGGCCAGCGCCGGGACCGCGGAGATGGGCAACATCAGCGCCGCGTTGGCGAGCAGCGAAACTGCGATCGCCACCAGTCCGGCGCGCTTGGCGCCGTACTGGTCGATGGCCCAGCCCCCGGGGAACATCACCGCCAGCTCGGCGAAGAACAGCACGGTGGTGAACACGCCGACGACGGCCAGGCTGACGCCGTAGTGATGGGCTAGCAGCGACGCCACTGGCCCGACATTGGCGATGTTCCACCCGATGGCCAGCCCGATCAGGCACCCTGCGACCAGCGGCCTGATCTGGAGCTTGCGCGCGGCGGCGGGGGCCGTGGCGGCGCTCACGAGGCGGCGCCGGCCCGAGGCCTCATCGGGGCTGTTGCCAGGAGCGCTCGAGGCCCTTGATCAGCGCGGCGATCGCCTGGTTCATCGGCGTGGGCACGCCCTGCTCCTCACCGAAGCGGACGATCCCTCCGTTCAGCGCGTCGACCTCGGTGGCGCGCTCGGCCAGCACGTCCTGGAGCATGCTCGCGCGGTGCTCGTAGGCGACCTTTGCCGCGTGGTCGACCAGCTCGTCGGGGTCGGAGTCGAGCGTGATGCCGAGCGCGGCGGCCACCGCCTTCCCCTCGTCGACCAGTTGGGTGATCAGCCGGCGCGTCTCGGGAAGCTCGCACAGGCGCCCGTGGGTGAGCCGGGTGAGCGCTCCCAGCGGGTTGGTCGCGGCGTTGAAGATCAGCTTGGTCCATTGCGCGCCGCGCGCGTCGGGCAGCGCCCTGGTGTTCATCCCGCCGGCCGTGATCGCCTCGGCTAGCCGCGTCACCGCGTCCATCGGCGCGGGCTTCGGCTCGAACGGACCGATCGACGTGTCGCCTCGAGTGTCCATGTGCACGACGCCGGGCTCGACCACGTGGCCGGCCGGGAACGTCGTGCCCCGGATCACCCGCTCGACGTGCTCGGCGATGACCTCCTCGTTGCCGACGCCGTTCTGCACCGAGGCGACCGCGCCGTCGGCGAACGCGTGCGCGCTCGCCTCGATCGCCGCGCGCGTGTACATGCTCTTGGTCGCCACGATGCCGAACTCGCACGCCGGTAGTTCGGCGGCGTCCGTGGTCGCCCGGACCCGGCCAGTGATGTTGGCCTCGCCGGTCAACTTCAGCCCGTCGCGGTTGATCGCCTCGACGTGAGGCGCCACGACGTCGTAGGCCCACACCTCGACGTCGTCGACCTGCGCCAGGTGCGCGGCGAACAGGCTGCCGACCGCCCCGCAGCCCACGATGCAGACCTTCATGTCCGGACCCCCGTTCGCCATGACGCCTCCTTACCCTTGATCAGCCGGTGTGCCGCCGCGGTCACCGGCACGGGCACGCCGAGCCGGTCGGCCTCACGGTGCAGCGCGCCCGCGATGAACGCGACCTCGGTGGGCCGGTGGGCCAGCACGTCCTCGAGCATCGAGGGCAGGTGCGCGTAGTCGCTGTGCGAGGTCTCGCCCCGCTTGACCGCGAGCACGTTCATGTCCCACGGATCCTCGTAGAGCTCGATTCCGGCCGCCGCGGCCACCGCCTTGCCCTCCTCGACGAGTGCGCGCACGACGTGGCCGAGCGAGGACGCCTCCTCCTCGTCGACGTACCGGGCCACATGGGGCAGTTCGGTGAGCGCCGAGACGCTGTTGATCGCCGAGTTGAAGATCAGCTTGGACCACTGGGCCGGAACGAGGTCGGTCATCGCCTCGGCGTTGAGGCCCGACGCGTTGATCAGCGCCGCCACCGCGTCCACGACCGCCTGGTCGGTCCGAGTGCTCGCCCACGGCCCGAGCCAGGTGGCGGTGTCGAGCTCGTACTCGACGTGCACATCCGAGCGCCGGGTTCCGCTCATGAAGGTCACCGAGGAGATCAGCGGCCAGTCCCCGTGGCGGGCGATCACGGCCTCGGCCCCGAGCCCGTTCTGGATCGTCATCATCGTGGCCTGCGGCGCGAGCCCGGCCAGCCGTTGCCCGACGTGCTCGAGGTCGTTGGCCTTCACCGCGATGATCCCGAGGTGGAAGTCGGGAAGCTCGGACGCGTCCGCCGTGGCGTGAACCCGGCCGACGAACTCGTGCTTGCCCGACACCCGCAGGCCGTCGGCGTTCAGCTGCTCGGCCTGCTGCGGCCGGCGAGTGAGCACCCATGCCTCGCACACCCGGCTCAGGTGCGCCGCGAGCAGGCTGCCGATCGCGCCGGCGCCGACCACGCAGACGCGCCGGAGCTCAACTGGCATTTACGAGCTCGCGGAACTCGTCGTCTGAGACCAGCCCGTGCTTGCGCATGCCGAGCGCCTTGACCTCGGCCAGCAGGGCCGGCCACTGGTCCTCCGGCTTGTCCAGGCCAAGCTCGTCGAGCTTGATCCGGATCGAGTCCAGGCCGCTCTTCTTGCCGAGCACAAGGCGGCGGTCGGCCCTGACGAGCTCGGAGGAGAACGGCTCGACCGCCGGTGGGTCGTGGAACTGGCTGGCCACCGCGCCGCTCTCCCGGGTGAACAGGTTCTCCCCGGTGATCGGCTTGTATGGCTCGAGCTCGCATTGCGAGAGCCGCTGCACCAGCACCGCGGTCTCCCGCAAGTGCTCGAAGCGCATCCGCGTGCCGATCCCGTACAGCGCGTCGAGCGCGAGCGCGACCTCGTTCAGGTTCGCGTTGCCCGCGCGCTCGCCCATCCCGTTGATCGTCCCTTGCACCCAGGCCGCACCGGCGCGCACGGCTGCGATCGCGGCCGCGGTGCCCAGGCCGAAGTCGTTGTGGCCGTGCCAGTGCACGGGGACATCCGGACCCACCCATTCGCGCGCCAGCGACACCAGCAGCGCGGCCGCTTCCGGGTTGACGGCACCGATCGTGTCGACCACGGCCACCTCGCGCGCGCCCGCCTGCACCGCCTGCTTGTAGACCCGCTCCAGGAACGTGAGCTCGGCCCGCGAGCCGTCGACGCCGAAGAAGCAGACGTTGAC
>DATFDC010000599.1:0-3609 GCA_035252415.1 Solirubrobacteraceae bacterium | reverse complement strand
TGTCATTCGGCGCACCGGCGCTGGCCGGAGCGGCAGCCGGCGGTACTGCCGCCCAGGCCATCACCGACTGCAACGACCATGGCCGGCTCACGCAGTCCTACTCGTCGCCGACGCTGCGTCAGGCGCTTGCCCAGATGCCGGCCGACGTCCGCGAGTACACCAACTGCTTCGACGTGATCGAGCGCCAGCTGTTCAAGCAGCTCGGCCAGTCGGGGGCCGCGGGAGGCGCAAGCAGCACGAGCAGTTCTGGAGGCTCGGTCCTGCCGACCTGGTTGATCGTGGTGATCGTCGTGCTCGCGCTCGCCGCGATCACGTTCGGGGCGCTCGCGCTCAGGCGGCGCCGGATACCGCCCCAGCCAGGTGCACCCGGTGGCCCCGATGAACCCGCGGGCCCCCCGCCCAGCGACCCGGGCGTGCCCCCCAGCGGGGCCGGCGACTCCGAGGGCCCGCCGGCTAACGAACCGTGACGCCCACCGTCCGGCTGTACACGGTGCCGCTGCCGAGCAGCTGATCGTCGGCCGGATAGGACCAGGCGAGCCTGACCGCGCCGCTGCCGGGCAGTGCCAGGTGGACGTCGATGTAGCCCTTCGAGTTGGTGATCGGCACCGTGTCGATGGTCTGCCACGCGCCGTGCGACCCGGACTGGAACTGGATCTCCACGCTCTGCTTCTGGCCGGTGTCGTGCCGGGCGTAGCCGGCTGGGCGGACGCCGCCCCAGATCTCGATCTTGCGCCCGGCGCGCGTGCTCGTGGTCGGAAGGAACAACGGCATGCGGTAGGCGTCGTAACCCGGCTTGTGACTGCCGTCGGGGTTCTCCAGGCCGGTGTCGAACGACGCCGGCGGTGGCGCGTCGAGCAGTTGGTACTGCGAGTAGCTGTAGAGCCGGCGCATGCGGTAGCTCATGTACTCCGCCTGGTTCATGTAGGCCGCGGCAGCGTTCTGGCTGACGCCGAGGTTCGGATCGGGCGGCTTGGTTCGGAAGCCGTACTCGGTGTTCCACACCGAGAAGTGGGTGTGCGAGCCGTAGACCGCGTTCAATCGGTCGAGCGTGCGCACGAGTACCGGCACCTGGGGCAGGTCGGCGAAGTCCGGGTCGCTGTGCCCCCCGACGCACAGCTTGGTCCCGCATAGGTGCGTGGGCTTGTTCGGCGGCGATGCCTCCTCGTAGGCATGGTCGGCGAACCCGCTGGCGCTGAACAGAGCCGGGTTCTGCCTGCGGAAGCTGCGCGAGCCTGCGGCGGTCCTCGGGCAGCCCTGCGCCGCGGCGGTGGAGCCACGCATCTGGTGGTAGCGCGAGTCGACGCAGTACAGCGAGCGCAGGAACACAAGCGGCTTCATGTTCGAGAACACGCCCCACCTGTTCTCGCCGTGGGGGGTCACCTCGCCGAACAGGATCCTGTCGGTCCGCGTGCGGTGGCCGGTAGCCTGCAGCCCGCTCCAGGCTGCGTTCAGCAGGTTGCGGTAGATGTGCGGGCTGTTCGGGATCGACTGATGCGAACCGATCCCCTGCGGGGCGATGTCGAAGCCGTAGTTGGGCTCGTTCCAGATCGACCAGAAGCTCACCCGAGGTACCGGGGTCTGGGATCCCCGAGGCTTGTAGGTGCCGCTGTAGCGGGTGCCGACCGCGCGGACGAAGAAGCCGAACTCCTTGGCCGACGGCTGCCACGCGGTGCGGAAGAAGCCGGTCGTGCCCCTCGGGGCGCCCGAGCCGGCCGCCCACAGCGGGGCGGGGCCTTCGATCGTGAAGTCGATCTCCACCCCGTAGGTCTCGCCGGCGCGGACGATCGCGTCATAGGGCGCCCAGCCGTCGGCCGGATAGGCGGCCGGGTCGGTGGCGTTGAAGTGCTTGGGGCGCCTGGTCGAGGTGGGCGCGGGCGCGACCGTGTTCCAGGTCAGGTTGACGCGCACGCGCTGGACGCCGAGGTCTCGCAGCGTCTGCATGGTTCCGACCGGGTCGGCCTTGAGCAGGTTGTCGTCCTGGAAGATCGATTCCTGGGTGGTCGAGGCGGCGGCGGGGACGGGATGGACCGCCATCACGGCCGCGAGGCCCAGCAGGGCGGCGGCGAGGGGGAGTTTGCGTCTGATCGTGGGCACGGGGGTTGCAACTACCCGGCTGCCTCGAAAGTTGCGCCGCCGACTTGACCTGCAACCTGGCTCGCGGTGGCGCCTGACGCCGGGCGCCAGCACGCGCGGGGGCGCGGGCGCCGGCACGTGGGAGGGCGCAATTTCCAGCATTTCACCGGCGCGCTGCCGGTACGGCACGATTGCGCCCCGTCACGAGGCGGAATCGTGCCCCACGGACGAGGCGTGCGGTTAATGCTGGAATTTGCACGGTCCCGGCGCGATTGCTCCGGGCACGGGGGTGGGGCCGGTCGTTCACATGACCTGGCGCCCCCGCCTCTACACTCGCTGACATGGCCTCAGAGCGCCAGATCCACGTGGGCGGGGTGCCGATCGGCGGCGGTGCTCCGGTCGCCGTTCAGACCATGACCAAGACCGAGACGGCCGATCTGACCGCCACGATGGCCCAGATCCGCCGGGTGGCCGAGGCCGGCGCGGACATTGTCCGCGTCGCCGTGCCCCGCGAGAAGGACGTCGAGGCGCTGAAGACGATCGTCACCGAGTCGCCGATCCCGGTCATCGCCGACATCCACTTCAACTACACGCTGGCACTCAAGGCCCTCGACGCCGGCGCCCATTGCGTCCGGCTCAATCCGGGCAACATCGGCGGCCCGGACAAGGTGGCGCTGGTCACCCAGCGGGCCAACGAGCTGGGTACGCCGCTGCGCATCGGGGTCAACTCGGGTTCGCTGCCGAAGCACCTCCACGACCTCGAGTTCGAGAACCCCGTAGAGGCCCTGGTCACGGCCGCGGTCGAGTTCGTCGAGCTCATGGAGCGCCTGGAGTTCACGAACTTCAAGGTCTCGATGAAGTCGACCAGCGTGCCGAACACGATCGCCTCCAACCGTCTGCTGAGCGAACGGATCCCGTATCCGCTGCACCTCGGCATCACCGAGGCCGGCACCAAGTGGTCGGGCTCGTTGAAGTCCGCGGTCGGCCTGGGCACCCTGCTGGCCGACGGCATCGGCGACACGATCCGGATCTCGCTCTCGACCTTCCACGCCGAGGAGGAGGTCAAGGTCGCCTGGGAGATCCTCAAGGCCCTGAAGCTCCGTGAGCGCGGACCGGAGCTGATCGCCTGCCCGACCTGTGGGCGGCTTCAGTTCGATATGGACTCGGTGGTCGCGGAGGTCGAGCGGCGCCTGCAGGCCTACGACGACCCGATCACGGTCTCGGTGCTCGGCTGCGCGGTCAACGGGATCGGCGAGGCCCGCCACGCCGACTTCGGGATCACCGGCGCCAAGGACGCCGGCGCGATCTACTCGAAGGGCAAGATGATCCGCAAGGTCGAGACCGGGAACCTGGTCGACTCGCTGTTCGCCGAGATCGACAAGTACTACGCGGCGGGCAAGCGCGTGGTCCGCGACGAGCGCGCCGCCGCCGAGGCCGAGCAGTGGCTGGCCGAGCACGAGGACGCCACCGCGATGACGCCCGAGCGCATGGCCGCGATGGAAGCGGCGGCCGCCCAGCTGGACGAAGAGACTTCGC
>DATFDC010000598.1:0-10105 GCA_035252415.1 Solirubrobacteraceae bacterium | reverse complement strand
GTCAGCGTCACGTAGTCGCGCCACGTCGCGGCCGCCGCCGGGAGGGCGACCCGCGGCGTGATCGCCGGGTTGCGCAGGGCCTGGGCGGTCTCGGACATCAGCTCCTCCGAGCGAGCTCGCGTCCGAGCACGCCAAGGTCGTGGGTGACGAACGGCTGGTTGAACGGATACAGGTAGGCCGAGCGCTCATAGCCCCGGCGGTCGATGAGGATCAGCGCCTCGGTGTGAGGAATGTCGCCGTCTTGCGATTTCCCCACGTAGATGTTGTACGCGCGCCAGACCCGGGCGAGCCGAGCCCGCGTGCCCATCAGCCAGTGCCAGGGAGCGGCTTTGGCCAGGTTCCACTCCCGGGCCGCCTTGGCCGCGCTGGCCGGCGTGTCGAGTGGGTTCACGCTGACCGCAACCAGGATCGGCCGCTCGGCGGCGGGCAGCGAGGACTCGGCGGCGGCCAGCTCGCGCCCCTCCAGCGGGCATTCCTGATTGCAGTGCGAGTCGAAGAACGCGAGCGCGACCGGGTGACCCCGCAGGGAGGCGAGCGAGAACATGCGGCCGGTCTGGTCCGGGAGGGTGTCGATGGCCGGCGCGACGCGGGTGCCGGCCGCCCACGCGGCCTGCCCGTCCATCCCGAAGCGCTCGGTGACGATGCTGTCGGAGTGCGAGCCGCCCAGCATGAAGTGCCCGGCCGCTCCGGCCCCGGCACCGATCACTCCCGCCACGGCCAGCACCGCGGCTGCCCGCACCACGCGGGTTCGCCGCTCTACGACGGTGCCGGCCCCCGCCTCCATCAGGCCTGCGTGGGCGGTGAGCCGGTCTCGCCGGCGTCGGGGCGACCCTCGGCCTCGGCTGCTCCCGCGGCGTGTACCGCGGCCTGCGCCGGATCGTGCGGCAGGTGGATGATCGACCGGGTGTGCCACACCAGGATCGCGATCAGCAGGCCGAGCGGAAGCAGGAGGCTGAGGAGCGAGGCGGCCAGGAAGCTGCCTAGGACCAGGATCGACGCCATGTCCTCTCTCTCTTTCTCATGGGGTGAGCACGGGCGTGGGCCGGACCGCGCCGTCGGGATCGGGGGCGCCCACGGTCATGGGCGGGCCGCTGCCCACCGGCATGGGCGGGCCGCCCCCGGCAAGCACCGGGGCCGGCGGTGGGTAAGTCTCGGGCTCCAGCCAGCGGTAGAAGCCGACCAGCATGGCGACCCCGAACGAGATCGAGCCGAGCACCCACATCACGCCGCCGGCGAGCTGCTGGTCGGTCAAGGCCGAGATCCCGCCGGGCCGGGTGGCCAGATCGGCATAGTGCGCGTACAGCGGGTGCGGCACGAGCACGAGCGTGATGGCCAGGATCCAGCCGACCACCATGCCGCCGACCACGTAGGCCACGCGCGCCGGCCACTGCAGACGTGGACGCAGAGGGCCGGGATCGATCACCCGAGCCCAGAACAGCAGACCGGTGAAGAAGAACATCGCGTGCTCGCAGTTGTGGATCGTCTCGTTGGTCAACGTCGCGTTGTACGCCGCCGGGAGGTGCCAGAGGACGATCGTCGCGTTGAACAGGATCCAGGCCGGAAGCGGCCGGGCCAGTGCGCGCACGGGTGCCGTCCATCGAGCGCGCGCGAGCGTGCGCCCGACCGTGGTGCGCGTGCGCAGTGGCAGCGCGCGCCACATCCGCGGCCACGGCCGCCCGAACAGGATCAGCGGCGGAGCCAGCGTGAGTAGCAGCACGTGCTGGAGCATGTGGACCCAGAACAGCTCGTCGGCGTAGGTGTCGATCGGACCGTCCAGAGCCACCACGAGCGTGACCAGGCCGGCCACGAACGCCGCGGTCCGAAGCGGCTCGCGCCGGCGCCAGCGCCGGCCCCCGAGCCAGTACAGAAGGCCGGCCGCAACCACGTAGACGAGCGCCGCCTGGATCGTCCAGCCCCCCAGGTTCACGACTACACCACCCCGCCGGCCACGACTACACCAGGTACAGGATGATGAAGGCCAGCACGCCGACGCCGGCGTAATAGGCCCAGAAGAACGAGCAGGCGTCGATGCCGGCCCGCAGCAGCGCGATGTCGTCGGCCGGTACGCCTTCGCGCACGGGCCGGTCAAGTCCCTCACGCCGCGCCCGCCACAACGTGGCCACCTGAGTCTCGATCCAGTACACGCACCCGATCGCGAACACCGCGTACGTGGCGGTCCAGCCGATGAACACGCTCGCGTACCCCCCGCTGGGGCCCCCGAAATCGAGGGTGGTGTACTCGATGAACTGGAGCACGATGGCGACCACTGCCATGACGAGCGCGGCGATGCCCGCCCCAAGGGTGTCGGTCGGACGCTTCGCCCCGAGCCGCAAGACGATCGCGCTCAGCGCGAACAGCGCAGCGATCGCCACTCCCAGGCCCAACGAGGGGTTCACCGCGCCGATCTTCCAGCTGTGGTTTGAGTCGATCGATCGCAGATAGAAGTAGGCGAACACGAACGACAGGAAGAAGAACGAGGCCGAGCCGATGAACAGGCGGACCGAGACCCACAACGCCCGCGGCTGCCACTCCGGGGGCTCGGGCTCGATGTGGCCGGCGAGCGGTGCTGATGCCGAGGCTTCCATGGCCTATGCCGTCCCGCCCGCCGGGGCCGCGACCGGCGCCCGGGCTGGAACCGTCTCGACTCCGTAGGGATATGGATCGGGGTCGAACACCGGCGTCCGCGCGAAGTCGTAAACGGGCACCGGGGTGGGCAGTTGCCATTCCGGCGACTTCGAGTTCCACGGGTTTGCCGGGGCCGGCTCGCGCCTGATCAACAGTGACCACACGACGTTGTAGAGGAACACCAACATCGAGAGCCCGAGGATGAACGCCGACACCGAGGCCCAGTCGTTGAGGAACTGGAAGCTCGGGTTATAGGTGACCGCCCGTCGCGGCATGCCCATGAAGCCCAGCGCGAACAGGGGCGCGAACGTGGAGTTGAAGGCCAGGAACATCGTCCAGAAGTGGATCTTGCCCAGGCGCTCGTTCAGGTTGAAGCCGGTCATCTTCGGCACCCAGTAATAGATCGCGGCGAAGAACGTGAACACCAGCCCGCCCATGATCGTGTAGTGGAAGTGGGCCATCGAGAAGAAGCTGCCGTGCGTGGTGACGTCACTCGGGACGTCGGACAGGAACACACCCGAGATGCCGCCGAACAGGAAGTTGAACGCCCAGGCCAGGCAGAACAACATCGGCACCGTGAACCGTATTCGCCCGCGCCACAGCGTGCCCATGAAGCACAGGAAGGTGAATCCGGTGGGCAACGAGATCAGCTCGGTCGAGAGCATGTAGAACGGCCGCAGATCGGCGTTGATGCCGCTCACGAACAGATGGTGCTGCCACACGAAGAAGCTGAGCAATCCCACCCCGAGCATGCCGGAGACGGCCAGCCGGTAGCCCCACAGCGGCTTGCGGGCGAAGACGGGCAGCAGTTCCAGCACGATCCCGAAGCCCGGGATGGCGACGATGTAGACCTCGGGATGTCCGAACACCCAGAACAGGTTCTGGAACAGGTAGGCGCTGCCGCCGACGCTCGGGACGTAGAACACGGTCTGCACGGTGCGGTCCATCGCGCCCATGGCCAGCGCGGCAATCAGCATCGGCGCGGCCAGGAACATCAGCGCGCAGGTCGCGAGCACGGCCCAGCAGAAGATCGGCAGCCGCGTCCAGGTCATGCCCGGCGCGCGCATGGAGATGATCGTCACCGCGATGTTCAGCCCGAGCAGCGTCATCGACGCGCCGACCAGCGCGAAGAACACGATGTAGGCGTCGTAGCCGGCGGTGTTCTGGTCGCCGAGTGGCTGATAGCCGGTCCAGCCGGTCTGGAAGCCGCCGAAGAAGATCGCCGTGACCAGGGCCACGCCGGCCGCCATCAACAGCCAGAACGTGAACGACTCGAGCCGCGGGAAAGCCATCCGGCGCGCCCCGATCATCGGCGGGACGACCCAGTTCGCGAATGGCCCCAGGATGCCCGAGGTCATCATCCCCATCATCATCGAGCCGTGCATGCCGACCAGCGTCAGGTACTGGTTGGCTCCGAACACGTGCGTGTTGGGCTGGAGCAACTCGGTGCGGATCAGCATCGCGTTCAGCCCGCCGATGAAGAAGAACACCCCGATGCCGACCAGGTACTGCATCGCGACCACCTTGTGGTCGGTGCACAGGGTGAAGTAGCGACCGACGCCCTCGCCCACGTCCTCGTGCTCGGCGAGGGTCGGCGGATGGCCGAGCATGCGCTTGATCGGGTAGTTCGCGAACCCGAGGCCGACCAGGAAGCCGATCACTCCGAACAGGTAGCCGAGGATGATCGCGATGTCGTTCTGCCCGATGTCGTCGAAGGAGTCCAGGCTCGGCGCGTGGATCGCGTGACCGACGATGGACCCGATCGCGTAGCCAATGATCGCGCCGATGATCCCGGTCAGCAGGTTGAAGCCGACCAGGCGGCGCCAGAGCGGCGGCCGGGCGACGGAAACGGCGATCGCGCTCATCCACCCCTCCTTTGCGGGTCCGGGAAGTAGGTCTTCGAGTACGGGGGCAGGGACTTGGCCACCGGCGCGGCATGCGCCTGCTCGCCGTGGATCCAGCTGGCGAAGGCGGACTTGTCGACCACGCGCCCGGTGTCGAACATGTAGCCGTGCCAGACGCCGCACAGCTCCGCGCAGCGGATGTTGAACTGCAGCGGTCCCTTGGTCGTGACGTAGGCGATGTTGTCCACGCCGGGGTTCGCGTCGGCCTTCACGCCGAGCTGATAGGCCCAGAACGAGTGGATGACGTCAAGCGAGGTGACGTGGAGCTCGACCAGCGTGTTGGCCGGCAACTCCAGGTGCTGCGTCTCGACACCGCCGTAGCTCGGGTAGCGGTAGGTGAACGACCACTGCTGGCCGATCACCTGGACCTGGAGCGGCGGGTCGGCCTTCGAGGCGGCCGGGGTGGCGATCGGGCTCGGTCCCTGGCCGCCGCCCGAACCGTCGGCGAGCAGGCGGATCGAGCCGTAGCCGGCCAGGAACAGCACGATCACGGTGGTCGCGACCAGCCACCACAGCTGGATGCTGGCGTTCCCGCGGATCGGCGGGCCGTCCACGATCACGTCGGGCTCGCGCTCCCGGAACACGATCAGCGCGTAGACGAGGTACACGAGCACGGCGGCCGCGACCGGCACCGATATCGCCATCAGCACGGTGTTGTCGGCCACCTGACCTGACGCCTCGACCGAGCCGTTGCCCGGCGGCAGGCCGGGACCGAGGACGAACACGACGAGCGCCGTCCCGATCACGCTGACGACCAGCCACCACACGACGATGCGCAGGAAGTGGTTGGGCTCTTTTACTTCCGGAGCCACCTACACCACCTTGATGAAGCCGTCCATGTAGCCGACGGTCTGCATGGGACCGCCGAAGCCATGGATGAAACCGGCGGCGCACGGCACGAAGCACTGCCAGCGGTACAGGCCCTTGGCACCGGTGCGGAACGTGAACGTGCTCGTCGAGTGGTCGTTGCTCAGCGGGCAGGGCGCGTTGTCGCACGGATTCTTGGCGTCGTCCGAGATGCCGTAGATCGGCACCGACACGCCCATCTGGGGGATCGCGAAGATGTGGGAAGCCGCGTCGGGGTCGATCGCCTTGGTGGGCTTGCCGTTCAGCATGAACGAGCCCCCCGTGATCCCCTGCGCCTGGCTGATGAACGGGTTGCGAAGTCCCGACTGCCCGTCGAAGTTGTAGATCGTCACATGCACCAGCGTGTTGGCCGGCAGGACGAACGTGGTCACGTGGCGCCAGTTCTGGTCGTTGGCGTCCACCGCGTAGTAGGAGACCCAGCTCGGATGCGGATCGGTCACCTCGGAGGCGGCGACCGTGCCGAGGTACAGATTCACCCCGGAGGAGGTGTTGGTCGCGGCGGCGGATCCAGGGACGTTCGTGAGGTAAAGCGCGACGTACAGGGCGATCGCTACGCAAACGATTGCGGCCGCAATCACAATTCCCGTTATTCGCTTGCCAGACGCGCTCATCTCTCCTCGGCGCGGTGTTATACATTCCCCCCGCGACGACAAACCGGCAGATGACAGCGATGTCATCGTGGCGTCATTTACACGTCATCTGTTCGGAGGTATCGTCCCAACCGACGTGGGGGCTCGAGAGAGCAAATGCGCATATTGATTGTCGAGGATGAGGCGCGGATCCGCGCCTTCCTGGCACGCGCGTTCGAGGCCGAGGGCTTCGGCGTGGATGTCGTCGGCGACGGCGAGCAGGGGCTCGCCCGCGCGCTGACCGGCCACTACGACCTGGTGATCCTGGACCTGCTGCTCCCCCTGCGCAGCGGGTTGGACGCACTGCGTGAGCTGCACCGCGAGCGCTCGGACCTGCCGGTGCTGATCCTCTCGGCGCGCAGCGACCTGCCGATCAAGCTACGGAGCTTCGAGCTCGGTGCGGTCGACTACGTGGCCAAGCCGTTTTCGCTCGACGAGCTCCTGGCGCGCGCTCGGGTTCAGCTCCGACGCGCCCGGGTCACCGACGACAACTCCGAGATCCGCGTCGGCCGGCTCGCGCTGGACCTCGCCCGGCGCCAGGCGCGGGTCGGCGATAGCGTCGCCGACCTGTCGGACCGGGAGTTTCGCCTGCTCCACTTCCTCATGCAGCACGTCGGCGAGGTGATCAGCCGCGAGCGGCTGCTCTCCGAGGTATGGGGCTACGACTTCGACCCCAGATCGAACGTGGTCGACGTGTGCGTGCGCCGGCTGCGCCGGCGGCTGGGACCGGATGCCCCGATCGAGACCGTGCGCAATGCGGGTTACCGCGCAGCTGCCTGATTTGACCGTCCCCGCGTGGGGCTCCGAGACGGCCGCGCCGAGCTTGCGCCGGACCGCCCGGCGCTACCGCGTGGAGCTCCTCTGGGCGGCGTTCGCCACCGGGAACTACGCGGCAATGATCGCCTGGCCGTCGTGGGAGACGATCCCGTTTCACTTCGTCTGGATCAGCCTGACCCTGCTCTACGGCTTCCGCGTCTGGCCTATACGCGCGACGCTGATCGTGCTCGGCTTCGTCGTGCTCTTCACCGGGGCGTCGATCATGCTCGACGCCTTTCGCGGCATCCAGCTGTGGGGCGAGCTGTTCGAGGTGCCGCTGATGTCGGCCATGTTCCTGGCCATGGTCTGGCACGCTCGCCGGCGGATGGACGCGGTTCGGGAGGCCGAGGCCGAGGCCGAGGAGCGCCGGGCGATGCTCGAGAGCCAGGAGCGCTTCATCCACGACGCGTCGCACGAGCTGCGTACCCCGCTGACCATTGCCCGCGGCCACCTCGAGCTGCTGGCCGCCCACGGTCCGGCCGGCGGGCTCGACATCGCGCTCGAAGAGCTCGGCCGGATCGATGCGATCATCGAACGGCTCCTCGTGCTCGCCGCGGCTGAACAACCAGACTTCCTGCGGGTCGAGAATGTCGAGCTCGAGCCGTTCCTCGAGGACGTGTTCATGCGCTGGCCGGAGGTGGCACCGCGCGCCTGGCGGCTCGGCCCGCTGGCCGCGGTGACGCTGCGCGTCGACCCGGATCGGTTGCGGGCCGCCCTCGACGCGCTGCTCGAGAACGCGATCAAGTACACCGATGAGCGCGACGCGATCGAGCTGCGCGCACGCCGGGCCGGCCCGGGCCAGGTGCTGATCGAGGTCGAGGACGAGGGCTGCGGCGTGCAGGAGGACGCGATGGCGCGGATCTTCGAGCGGTTTGCCCGCGCCGATGCCGCACGGACGCGCTCGACGGGCGGGGTCGGCCTCGGTCTGGCTATCGTCGACGCGATCGCCAAGGCCCACGGCGGCGGCTGCACGGTGCGTAACACCGGCCACGGGTCGATCTTCGGCCTTCAGCTCCCGATCGGCGCGCCCGCCCGGTCCGTCCCGACCGGCGCCCCCGGCCGGTCCGCTCAGCGCGCGCCCGAGGCCCTCAGCTCCTCGAGCACCTGAGCGTCGATCCGCCCCGCGATCTTGCGGTCGCCCACGATCAGCGTGGGAGTCGTGACGATTCCACCCTTCACGCCTGATTCGAAGTCGCGGCGGATCCGCGAGAGCACGACTTCGCCGCGCCGGTCGGCGTCGAAGCGCTCGAGGTCCAGCTCGAGCGTGCGAGCCCGGGCCCAAAGGTGCGGATCCTCGAGGCGACCCTGGTCGGCGAACAGGAGGTCGTGCATCTCCCAGAAGCGCCCTTGGAGCCCGGCCGCCTCGGCCGCCCCGGCGGCCGCCCACGCCCGGGGGTGGCTCGTCCGGACGGGAAAGTGGCGGAAGGCCAACCGCAGCGGCGCGTCGTCGAGCCGGCGGGCCGCGACGGCGCAGTACGGGCATTCGAAGTCGGCGTACACGAGCACGAGTGGCGCGTCCGCGGGGCCCCGAACGTGATCCGCCTCGGACGGTCCCGGAAGGGGCGCCGAGCGAAGGTCGGTCAACTCAGGTCTGCGCGGAGCCCGCGGCGACCGCGTCCAGGCCGTCGAAGATCAGGTTGGCGCCGGGCAGATCGGTCACGGCGGGGGCCTGGTAGCTCCACGCCACGACCGCGTCCGGCCCGGTGATCACGAGCGCGCGCTGCGGGAAGCCGCCGGGGTGATACACGCCGAAGGCGCGGCAGGTCGCGCCCTTGGGCTCGAAGTCCGAGAGCTGCGGGATGCTCGCCCCAAGCTTCTCCCGGAACGCCGTCTGGGACCAGCGCGCGTCACAGGACACGCCGTACATCCTCGCCCCGCGCTTGGCCAGGTAGTCGCTCAGCACATCCTCGTAGAGCCCGATCTGATCGGTGCACACCGGGCTGAAAGCGAACGGGTAGAAAACCAGCACGGTGGTCTTTCCCTCAAGGTCGGCGCGAGTGAATTCGCTGCCGTCCTCACGGAGCAGCGTGAACTCCGGCGCGGGCGTGCCGGCGGGGAGCGGTCCTTCCCCCGCGTCGGCGGTCATCGGCGCAGGCCGAGCTCGCGCAGCAGCGTGCGGTAGCGCTCGAGGTCGCTGTCCCGCAGGTAGTTGAGCAGCCGCCGGCGGCGGCCGACCAGCATCAGCAGACCGCGACGCGAGTGGTGATCCTTGCGGTGCTCGCGCAGGTGCTCGTTGAGGTCGTTGATCCGCGCAGTGAGCAGGGCGATCTGGACCTCGGTCTTGCCGGTGTCGGCCGGTCCGTCGCCGAACTGCGAGATCAGCTCCTGCTTGCGTTCCTGGGTGATGGCCATCGGCTTCGTGAGGCTAGCAGGCCGCGGCTCACGGGCCCCCGGAGCACAGCTCGCGGGTGCGGGCCACGTCGATTTGCATCTGCTCGATCAGCGCCTCCGGCGAGTCGAAGCGCCGCTCCCCGCGCAGCCGGGCCAGGAAGTCGATCCGCAGCTCTCTCCCGTACAGGTCCCTGTCCCAGTCGAGCAGGTAGGCCTCGACGAGCAGCGCCCGGCCGGTCCCGAACGTCGGCCGCACGCCGATCGAGACCGCGGCGCAGGCCTCCCGGGTGCGGGCGGCGTAGATCCCGTGCCCGGGGCAGACGAGCGCCTCGTCGGGGACCAGGTTCGCGGTGGGGAAGCCGAGCGTGCGGCCGCGCTGGTCGCCCTTGACGACCTCGCCGCGGAGCTGGAACGGGGCGCCCAGGAACCGGGCGGCGGTCTCGACCTCGCCAGCCAGGACCAGGCCGCGGATGTGGCTCGAGGAGACGATCTCACCCTCGACCTCGACCAGCGGCACCACGCGAGTCTCGAACCGGCCGTCGGCCGCAAGCATCGCCGGATCTCCGGCAGCGAGATGCCCGAAGCGGAAGTTCTCCCCCACCGATATATGCGTGGCCTGAAGGCGCTCGACCAGGATGTGGTCGATGAACTCCTGCGGGTTCTGGTGGGCGAACCCCTGGTCGAACGGGATCACCACGACCTCATCGACCCCAAGCTCGCCGATCAGCTCGGCCTTGGCCTCGAGACTGGTCAGCAACTTGGGGGCGGCCTCGGGTCGGACGACCCGCAGCGGATGGGGCTCGAACGTGAGCACGGTGTCGCTCCCCCGGATCACCTCACGGTGGCCCAGGTGGACACCGTCGAACTCGCCGACCGCGACTCGCCGCGGCCGCCCCGTGACCTCGGAGAGCATCGTGACCTGCATCGGCGGGG